>DATFVU010000001.1:0-3183 GCA_035260145.1 Candidatus Polarisedimenticolia bacterium
GCCAGGTTGGCGCGGATCATCGCCCCCTGGCCCCCCGTCTGCAGGGCCTTCTCGAAGTCGGTGATGGCGCCGTCCACGTCCCCCTCGTCCAGCGCGATGACGCCGCGATTGTTGTGGGCGGTCATGCGCTCCTCGCCGATGTAGCCGAGGGCGCGCAGCTTTTCGACGAGGTCGGCGTTGCCGGCCGCGTCCGCCGTCATGGCCTCCTCCTGGATCGACCGGACGCCGCCGTACGAGTCGATCCAGGAGACCGGACGACGCGCCAGGAATTCGGGGGTCATCCCCTCCGTGAGCGGCTGTCCGTCCATATCGCGGGCGATCGGCAGGCCATAGAGCGACAGGATCGTTGGCGCGATGTCGAGGATCGAGGCCGAGGCCAGCTCGACCCCCCGGCGGATGTCGGGTCCCGCCATCACCAGGACGCCGACCGGCGTGTGCCAGTCGGCGGCGTTCCCCTTGTCGATGCTTGGATCGCCGCGCAGCGGCCGATTGGCGTCCGATTTGAATCCGTGATCGGAGACCACCAGGATGCTCGCGTCCGGCCCGGCGGCGGCGACGATTTCGCCGATGAACCGGTCCTGCCTCTCGTAATATCGATCGATGATGTCGCCGAACAGCTCCAGGTCCCGGCGATCGACCCCCGGGAGCGCGGGAGGGCGGTCGCGCATGAACAGGTGCGAGGCGGTATCCGGCCCCTCGTAGTACACCATCTTGAGGGCGTGTCCCGAGGCTCGGAAGCGCTCCAGGGCGATGGCGTGATACGTCTCGCCCGCGGCGATCACCGTCCTGAACTCGTTCAGGCGGCGCCGCTGCTCTTCCGTGGGGGACGCGGGAAATTTACGTCCGGGGAGGAACCAGCCGACTTCCTCGTCGGTCACGTCGGAGGGCGACTTGATCAGCGGACGGACGCTCTCGAACAGCTGCGCGGGGTAGGTCTTGCCGCGGCTCTTCGCCGGGTCGGCGCTCTTCCAGTCCTCCCGCGCCTCCGCGTTGAACAGCTGGAAGGCGACGCGGTCCGTCACCATGCTGCCGCGCACCGTCTCGGCGGGCCAGGTGGCCCACCAGGCGACCACCGACACGTCCACCCCCTGCCGGCTCATCAGGGTCCAGAGCGCCGGCACCTGGCGCATGGCGCTGGTGACCGGAACGAGAGCGCCGGTGTCGCGCGCGTTCACCACGAAGTCGACGATGCCGTGGCGCGACGGCTTCATTCCCGTGGCGATGCTGGTCCAGATGACCGGCGACAGAATCGGACGGATCGTCTTCAGGTTCGAGCGCGTCCCCCTCGCGATGAGGGACGCGAGGTGGGGCATCCGGCCCGCTTTCAACAGGGGATCGATGATGCGCCAGTCGAAGGAGTCGACGCCGATGAGGACCACCTCGCGATCGATCGGCGACGCGTCGGCGCGCCTGATCGTCCCCGCCACCTCGCCGGCCGCGGCGATCGGCACGAGGCGCAGCCCCTCGATCCGGATCCCCGCGCCTTCGGCCTGGCCCGCGATCGAGGCGCGCAGCGCGCGCGTGAGCTGCGGGTCGCGATCGCGTACTCGATCGTAGGAGGCGGCCGCGAGGGCCGCCGCGGTCTCCTTGCGCACCAGGCCGTCCAGCCAGGCGGTCTCGTAGGCGGGGCCGTGCGCGCGGTGCAAGTCGAGCACGCGGGAGGAGTCGACGCCGTAGACCAGCTCCGCCTCGATCTCGACGGTGGCCCCTTCCTTGCTGGCCGCCGCGCGGTCGCCGCTGAGATCGACGCGCATCTTCCTTTGAGACGGAGGGTATTCCGTGACCCGGGCCAGAAGGCGCGGCACGACGTGCCATCCCGGAGCGACCACGCGGGCCGAGGAGGCGACCGCCGGGAAATCCACGACGTAGAGGCGATCCTTGCCGTCGAGGCGCCTGATCGAGCCGAGCGCATAGACGCACGCGAGCACGGCGAGGGATGCCGCGATGATCCGGCTGCGTGTCATGAGAGGCCGATTCTAGCACGCGGTCGTGGGACTCCCGGCCGGCCCGCGCTCCGTCGGCTAGTCGCGACGAAGAGCGCTCGCCGGATCGACGCGCGAAGCCCGACGTGCCGGAACGTAGCTCGCGAGCGCCGCGATGCTCGCAAGGACAAGCGGAGCGAAAAGGAAGGTCGACGCGTCCGTCGGGCCGACGTCATAAAGAAGTCCGGCGAGCGCCCGTGCCAGCAGAAAAGCGGCGCCCAGCCCGAGAACCGAGCCGAGAACGGCCAGTCGCAGCCCCTGCCCCACGAAGGCGCGCAGGAGGCGGAGCGGCCGCGCCCCGAGAGCCATGCGGATGGCGATCTCGGGGGTGCGCTGTACGACCGAGAACGACACGAGCGCGTGCAGGCCAAAGGCGGCAAGCAGAAGCGCCGCGGTCGCGAAGACGCCGAGGAGCGTCGTGTTGAAGCGGCGGGGGGCGACGGAGGCCGAGAGGATCTGCTCCATGGTGCGTACGCTCGACGCCGCGACCTCCGGGTCGGCTTCGCCGATGAGTCGTCGCACGGCGTCCGTCATGGCTTCCGGGTCGGTCGCCGTGCGTACCACGAGGCTGAGGTTGTTCGCTAGGAACGACAGCGCTCCCTGGGGGACCTGGTAGAACGGCGCGTAGACCGTGCCGGTCGGCTCCTCGTCGAGGCCGAAGTGCTTGACGCCTCCCGCCACTCCGACGATCTCCACGTCGCGCGGCGGCGCGCCGCCGGCGTCGTCGATGAGGATGTGGTCGCCGATCGGATCGCGGCCGGGCCAGTGCAGGCGCGCCAGCGTTTCGTCGACGATGACGACGTTCGCGCCGCGCGCGTCGTCGCGCTCCGTGAACGACCTTCCCTCGAGGATCGGGATCCGCATCGTCTCGAAGTAGCCGGGGCTGACCCAGCGGTTCTGCCCGGCCGGTATGTCTTTCGGGCTGGCGGCGGTGCGTCCTACGATCCTGAAGTCCGATCGGACGTTCATGCCGCTCAGGGGCATGACCGACGTCGCCCCGAACGCCGTCACCCCCGGGAGCCGGGTGACCTGCGTCGCGAGCCTGTCGTACAGGGACCGCAGATCGCCAGGGGCGGCGTAGCGCGCGCCGGGGAGGGAGATCCGAACGGTCAGGAGTCCTCGGGCGTCGAACCCGGGGCGGACCTCCTGGAGTCGTATGAGGCTCTTCGCGAGCAGGCCGACGCCGACGAGCAGGACGATC
>DATFVU010000002.1:0-2157 GCA_035260145.1 Candidatus Polarisedimenticolia bacterium
GACGGTCCTGAGCATCCACAACCTCGGTTATCAGGGACGGTTCGACGCCTCGGAGCGGACTTGGCTGTCGCTGCGGGATGGGTCGCCGTCGACGCACGACGCCTTCGAGGACGGGGATGGCCTGAATTTCCTCCGGGCCGGTCTGGCGTGTGCCGACCGGCTGACGACCGTCAGCCCCACGCACGCTCGCGAGATCCTGACGCCCGAGTTCGGCTGGGGGCTCGACGATCTGCTCCGGACGCGGCGGGATGTCCTGAGCGGGATCCTGAACGGCGCCGACTATGAGGTCTGGGATCCTTCCCGGGACAGCCACCTGCCGGACACGTTCGGGCCGGACTCGCTCGAGCGCAAGAGCGGGGCGAAGCGGGCTCTGGTCGAGCGTCTCGGGCTGTCGTCAGGCGGGCGGGCCGTCATCGGCGTGGTCGGTCGCCTGGTTCCGCAGAAGGGGATCGATGTCCTGGCGGCCTCGGCGCCGGCGCTCGTGGCGGCCGGAGCGGATCTGGCGATTCTCGGGACCGGGGACCGGGCGACGGTCGAAACGCTCCAGTATCTGAAAGCCCGCCACCCGGACCGGATCGTGATGCGCGCCGGGTACGACGAGGGTCTGGCGCACCTGATCGTGGGAGGAAGCGATCTGCTCGCCGTGCCGTCGCGCTACGAACCGTGCGGACTGGTCCAGATGCACGCCCTGCGCTACGGGACGATCCCGATCGTGCACAGGACGGGGGGGCTGGCCGACACGGTGCGGGACGAGTCGGAGAGCCCCGGCCGGGGCACCGGCTACGTGTTCGCCCCGCTCACTCCCGACGCCCTCGCGGGGGCCGTGCTTCGGGCGCTGCGGCTCCGATCCGACACGGTGCGCTGGCGGGCCCTGCAGCGGCGCGCCATGGCGGCGGACTTTCCATGGGTCGGAGCGGCGCGGCACTATGCCGACCTGTATCGCGGCCTGCTCGCCTCAAACGACCGAGCTTGAGCGGGCCCCGACGGCCGACAGGTAGCATCGAGTGACGTAGTCGATCGCCATGCGATCGGAATTGTAGCGCCAGGCAAGCGTGGCCAGGGCGCGCTGCACGCGCGCGATCCATCTCAGGGGCACGCCCTCGGGCGATCGATCGAAGAAGTCCGGCAGGACCTCCGTCTCCAGGACGTCGAACAGGTCGACCGCGTCGCGCCGATCCTGCAGCGCGGTATCGCCGTGCGTCAGCCCCTCGCCAAAGGAGTATCCGTTCGAGCCGTCGAACGCCTCGGCCCACCAACCGTCCAGGACCGACAGATTGAGCGTGGCGTTGAACACCGCCTTCTGCCCGCTGGTGCCGCACGCCTCCAGGGGCCTGCGGGGCGTGTTGAGCCACAAATCCGAACCCTGCACCAGGTGGCGGGCCATGTTCATGTCGTAATCCTCCAGGACGAAGATGCGGCCCGCGAAGCGCGGATCGCGCATGCCCTGATCCAGGGCGCGCAGGATCCCCTTGCCGACGTCGTCCTGTGGATGGGCCTTGCCCGCGAACAGGATCTGCACCGGGCGCGCCCGGTTGGAGAGGAGGCGCTCCAGGCGGCCCGCATCCGACAGCAGCAGGCCGGATCGCTTGTATTCGGCGAAGCGGCGCGCGACGGCAATGGTCAGGGCATTGGGGTCGGGCTCCGGCGGCGCTCCGGGGAGGCCGAGGCGCTCGTGTCTTCGGCGCAGCCGGCGGCTCGCGAACTCGAGCATGTCCTGTTTGAGCCGGCCTTTCACGGCCCAGAGATCCGCCGGCGGAACGGCCGACACCTTTTCCCACAAATCGGCATGGCCCAGTCGCCGGGACCAGTCCTCGGCCAGGTGACGCCGGAAGAACTGGGCCATCTCTCCCGCGATCCAGGTCGGGACGTGCACGCCATTGGTGATGTGGCCGATCGGAATCTCGAGCGCCGGTCGACCGGGCCATAGACCGCGCCACATGCGCCGGCTGGTCCGGCCGTGCAGGGAGCTCACCGCGTTCGATCGGAACGCCATGCGCAGCGCCAGCGCGGGCATCCAGAACGTCCCGTCGGATTCCCCCGCGTCGCCGCGGCCGAGCGCCAGGAAGTCGTCGCGCGACAGCTTGAGCCTCTCGCGCAGCGGACGCAGGTGCTCCTCGACCAGGTCCGGGGGGAAGCGATCAAATCCCGCGGGCACCG
>DATFVU010000003.1:0-7512 GCA_035260145.1 Candidatus Polarisedimenticolia bacterium
GGAGCGACGCTTCACGAAATTCCTCCAGACGGCCGCGAGGAAGAGACGCTCCATCAGGGCATTGAGGCGGCGGCCGAAGGCGATGGTTTCGCGACGGTGGTGGGCCAGGGAATGACGCAGCAGAGCGTGCAGGGAGTCGACAGGGAACAGGGCGCGGTCGCGCTCCAGGGCCGCACGCGAGCGCGGGGAGCCCTTGGGGCCGCGCGGCGGATTGGGGAAGCTAGCGAGTCGGACAGCGCTCCGGTAGCGGCCTACGGCGCGCTGATAGGCGGGATGCCCGTCGCCGATGATCTCGAGGGGGCGTCCCGGTGGCTTGAGAGTCAGCAGCAGGGCGACGACACGGGCGCTGGAGGCGTCGTGGCCGCCGCGCAGCGCACGTCTCGGCAGCATCGCCCGCCGGGCGAGCTGCGCCTGGGAGCGCCGTCCGGCGAGGGGATGGGGCGCGGGGTCGAGTCCGTAGACGAACCAGGAGTCGCGGCCGACGGGAGTCGCGACTCCGAATGGAAACTCCTGCGCCCATTCGAAGGTCTCGAAATGATCGAGGACGACCGGCTCCTGCAGGCGGCCCCGAAGGTGCCCGAGGGAGCGGGCCATCAGGAGCAGCGCGTGCCGACCGAGCCGCGCGCTCAGGCGCGTGACGGTCGAGGGGGCGCAGCCCAGCGAGCGCGCGATCTGGCGATGCGCCGAACCGGCCTGCAGAAGAGCCGCGATCGGGGCCAGGAGCTCGGGGCGCTTGAGATAAAAAGACACAGCGAAACTCTGACGGGAGCAGGTGCGCCGGCAGGCGTCACAGTGAAATCTCGGAACGGCGCGGCGGCGCTTGGTGCGATAGCAACCGTGGCGCCGGAAACGGGCGCGACCGCGGCCGAGGTGGGCCGAGCAGTCGGGCCACGGGCAGAACCGTGGCGTGAACGTTCGCAGTCGCTCGACGGGAGTTCGCGGCCAGTCCACATACCCGCAGGGATCAAAACGCGTGCCCGCGGCGGCGAAACCGGAACCCCACGAAAGAGCGACAGTTAGAACCGGCTCCCCGGCCGGTCGCGGCTAATTTCGTCCGCCCGCGAACCACCCCGTCCACCTCCGAACGCAACAAGCTACGCACCACCATGGGCGAGCCTCTGGACGATGGCGCGGCCGATGACCAGCGAGGCGGTGGCCGCCGGCGAAGGGACGTTCAGCACGTGGATCATCCGCCCGGAGGAAACGAACAGGAAATCGTCCACCAGGCGCCCCTCGCGATCGACCGCCTGCGCCCGCACCCCCGAGGCGACGGGACTCAGATCGGCGGCGCGCAGATCCGGCGTGAGCCGGCACAGCGCGCGCAGGAAGGCGCCCTTGCTCAACGACCGCCACGCCTCGCGCAGGGCGCTCCGCCAGTGGCGCCGCGCCATGCGCCAGAACGCGGCGCCGGCGAGGATCCGCGCCAGGTCGGAGGGGCTCAGGTCGAACTTCCGATACCCCTCGCGCTTCAGCGCCAGGACGGCGTTCGGGCCGGCGAGAACGCCGCCGTCGATCCGCTTGGTCAGATGGAGGCCGAGAAACGGCAGGGCGGGATCCGGGACGGGATAGATCAAACCGCGCACGGCGCGGCTCGGTCCGATGGCCAGCTCGAAGTACTCGCCGCGGAACGGCACGATGACGACGCCCGGCGTCGCCCCGGCCAGCCGCGCGACCCGGTCGCTGTAAAGCCCGGCGCAATTGACCGCGCTGCGCGCCGCGACTTCTCCGGATGTCGTCTCCAGGACGATCTCCCGGCCGCGCTCGACCACGCGCGTCAGGCGCGCCCCCGTCCTGACCTCCCCGCCGGCTTGCGTCACCAGCCGCGCCAGTGCTTTCGTCACCGCCCCGTAGTCGGCGATCGCGGCGCGCGGGACGTGCAGCGCGGCAACACCGCGGCAGAGCGGCTCGATCTCGCGAATCTCCTCGGGCCCCAGGAGCGCCAGGTCGCGCACGCCGTTGGCAACACCTCTGCGGTGGATCTCCTGCAGGGCCGGCAGCTCCTCCCGTCCGGAGGCCACCACGATCTTGCCGCAACGCGCGAACGGCAGATCGTTCTCCTCGCAGAAGCGGGCCATGCTCTCCGCTCCATTGGTACACAGGCGGGCCTTCTCCGATCCCGGGCGGTAATAGACGCCCGAGTGGACGACGCCGCTGTTGCGGCCGCTCTGGTGCGCCCCGACCCGGTCCTCCTTCTCCAGCACCACGACTCGAAGATCCGGTTGTCGGCGCAGCGCCGCCAGGGCGGTCGCCAGGCCGATGATGCCGCCGCCGACGATGGCGAGCGGGCCTTCCAGGGTGCCGGTGCGGGCCGTCTTGGCTTCGGTGTCGGGGAGGGTGGTCAGAAAACCGGCTCCTCGACCGGTTTGCCGTCCTTGTCCAGCGGGGGAGGCGGCGGGATGTATCCGGTCGGGGGTCCCTTCGCGGCGAGCTCCTTCTTCTTCACGGTGATGAAATGCGTGGTCCGGCCGGAGCGTCCGTCGACCGGCACGCGCTCGACGACGAAGACATACTGGTTGTCGTCCGAATAGACCGTGTCGTATTGATCGTGGAGGCGATCGCCGTAGGCGTTCGTGGTCGCCTTGCGCCGCTTGACGTCCGGCTCGCCGAGCCGGCGCGCCAGGGAATCGATCACTCCCTGCGCGCCGTCCTCGTTCGTCCCGAAGTGGACATCGAACCGCTCCAGGCGGGCGTCGGCCCGGCCGTCCTTGAAGGTGAGCTCCACGGCGTACTGGCGCGGCCGGTCGTAGACCCAGACCATGCGCATCCTGCCGGCGGAGGTCAGGGCCGGGCGAATCGCGTGGCCGCGGGCCACCTCGTCGCGCGTCATTTCGAGAGTCAGGCCGTCGAACAGCGGCGCCGGGAACCTCTTGGCGGCGGGCCCGGCCGACGCCTGTTTCTGCTCCGCCTCACCGGCGCAGCCGAAGCACAGGAGGACGAGCGCGCACGCTGCCGGCGCACGGCTTCGCAGGAAGGAACTCCGGGATCGGATCATCGCACCGCCGCGGCCCGCCGGCCCGATTCGGGAGCGGCGGGCAGATGTTACCACCGGCGCTGGCGCGGCGGCGCCGCGCGCATTAGATTTTCCGCATGACCGCCCCCGGGATTGACAAGAGGAAGGGCAAACCGAGGATCCAGAAGCGTCTGTCGGTCCGCTTCGGAACCGAGGCGAAGATGGTCGGCGGCAACGTGGTCGAGATCTCCGAAGGGGGCATGCGGATCGAGAGCGTCGAATCGTTCCCGGTCCACTCCATTCTGACCGTCTTCGTGCAGTTCCCGCGCCATGCCGTCCGACTGCGCGCCCGGGTCATCTGGAGCGGTGGATCGGGCGAGAGCAGCTCGAACCGCATGGGATTGGCGTTGACGCAGCCCGAGCCGGCGCTCAAGCTCGCCTACTCCGAGTGGGTTGCGGAGGTGAAGAAGGCGGCGAGCGAAGCGCACTCCACAGGCTCCGCGGGCCCCGCCCCCGGGCCTGCCTCTCCATCCCCGCAGGCAGCGGCGGCGCCCGTTTCCCAATCCCCCGCGCCGCCGCCCGCGCCCGAGCCCACAGGCCCGGTCCGACGGCGGCTGGAGAGCCGGCAGGGCCAGTCGTACGACGCGCTCCTCGAGCGCCAGCCGCCGGGATGGCAGCTCACCATCGTGCAGCTTCCCCGCCAGGTCGGCGTCGGCGCCCCCGATTTCCAGAGCGTTTGTCCCGACTACGCCAGCGCCGAGAAGGCGCTGCGCGAATTCGTCCGCACTCACTGAGCCTAAGGCCCGCCGCCGCTTCGGGCCAGCGCATCGCGATATTGGGCGGCCCTCGCCCTGTCCCCGGCCCGCTCCTCCAGCGCCGCCGCCAGCGCCAGCAGACGCCGATCGTCCTCCCGGGACGGCCCCGACGCCACCCAGCCGGCCGGCCCGCCGCTCTCGAGACGCTCCATGGCGCGCCGGGAGGCGTCGCGGGCGACGTCGAGAGCGGCATCGGTCCGCCCGAGACGATCGAGCAGGGACGCGGTCTCGCCCGCGATCACCGGATCGTCCGGGTCGATCCCGGCGGCCCGCGTGTAGAACGACAGCGCCTCCGAGGGCTGGTCGTGGCGCGCGAGGAACAACGCCATGGATCTCAGCACGGTGGTATCCCGCGGTGCGACCTGGATCGCCTCCTGATACGCCGCGATCGCCCCGGCCGTGTCGCTTTTCTGCTCGAACAGCCGGGCCCGCGCCACCAGCAGGCGCGCGCTTCGCTCCCCTCCGCGGTAGGCCGCCTGCAGCTCGCGGCCCGCCGCCTCGACGTCCCCCTTGTCGAGCAGGCAGGCGCCCGTGGCGGCGCGCGAGGGGAGATGCCCCGGGTCGGCGGCCGCCGCCCGCCCGTACGCGTCGCACGCCTCCCGCGTCCGATTCTGCCGCTCCAGAGCCAGGGCGTAGCCGTACAACACCGGAGCGCTGCGCGGCATCTTCTCGACGGCCCGCTGAAAAAAGAACTCCGAGCCGACCGGGTCCCCCGAGACGCTGAAAAACTCGCCCAGGGAGATCTCCCGAATCGGCGGCCCGCTGAACGGCCGCCGGTCCAGGGCGCGCGCCAGGATCCGGTAGGTGTCGGCCGGATCGCGGCCGGGCGTGAACGGACTCTCCGCCAGACGGGCGGCGGACAGGACGTCGGCCCGCAAGTAGACCGCGGCCGCCGCATCGAGATGGACCAGGATCCATCCCCGGCTGCGCGCCAGGTACGCCAGGAGACGCTTCCCCTCGAGAGCCCGCTGATGGGACCAGATCACCGCGGTGATCTGGTAGCGAGCCACCGTGTCTTCGAATTCCGACGGATCCGCGATCGCCTTGAGATAGGCGGGCAGAACGTCGTCGAGGTAGGGATCGTTGCGCCCGTCGATGAACACGCCCCTCTCGCCGCGCCAGGCGTGAATCAGATAGCCGCCGGCCCACAGGCTGTGGAACACGTTCCCCGGGATCCCATTGGCGGCGACGAAGCGCGCCGCGTCCTCGGGGAAGTAGTCGGGGATCTCGCCCGACCCGAACCATCTCTCCGTGGGCCGGCGGAGAAAAAAGCGATCGCTGGCGACGTCGAACGTCATCCAGAGGGCGGCCGCGGCGAGGACCACCGGTGCGGCGATCGCCGCCCGCTCCCGCGCGCCGGCGCGCGCCGTGCGGTCCGTGGCCCTCTTGAGGAGCCCCGCGGCGTGGCGCGCCAGGATCGGGGCCGCCGCCAGGGCGAAGATCGGAATGTTGCGTCTGGCCCGAAGGGCCAGGACGAGGGTCGCCGCGGAAATCAGGACCTCCAGCGCGCGCACCCTGCCGGCGTCGGCCAGGAGCACAAGAATCGTCGCCGCGGCCAGCACCACGAACGCCACGATCGACGGCGTCACCATGTCGCCGGACAGAGGCGGCTGGAACTCGGCGATGGTGCGCGACAGAAGGCTCTTGCCTCCCAGGGCGACGAAGAACTGCTCGAAGGGAAACCGAAGCGCGACTGCGCCGTACGGGTTGATGAGACAGGCCACGACCGAGACCGCCAGAGCGACCAAAAGAGCGATCGGCCGATCGACATCGCTCCACCCGGCCGGGGCATCTGCGGCGGGCCAGAAGGATCCCGGCCGGGCGCGCATGAGCTCGATGAGGGACGCGAACAGCGCCAGGACGATGAAGATCGGCGCCAGGATGAACAGACTCTGGACGTTCACCCAGGCGATCGTCAGCGCCGGCAACACGAGATACAGCGAACGCGCGCGCGCGGCGTCGCTGCCCGCGGCGTCGAGCGCCCGCTCCAGGGCGGCGATCACGGCCAGGAGGAACCCCCAGGAGACGATCTCCGGCCGCGTCAGAAAGCGCTCCTGACAGGCGAGAACGACCACGAACAGCACGCCCACGACCGTCGAGGCCCCCGCGTCCCTCCGGCAGCGCCTATACAGCCACGCGAAGATCCCGAGCAGGATCGCGGACCGCGCCACGTCGAGGGCCCGCACTCCTCCCGCTTCGTAGAGGGCCGAAAGGACGACCTGGAACAGCCAGTGGATGTCGATCCAGCGGTGCCCGATGACCGTGTAGGAGAAGGGATCGGAGCGCGGCACCTCGCCGGTGCGCCGGATCAGGTCGCCCGACGCGAGATGCCACCAGAGGTCGGTGTCGGTGGCCCGCGTGAGGCTCAGGGCCAGGACGAGAAGGAAGAGCGCGGCGACGGCCACGAGCGCCGCCGCCTTCGCCGGCGACCATCGCGGCGCAGGCGCGACCCCATCCCCCTGAGAGTCCGTGTCCATCCCCGCGGCCCGCCCCCGGAGGGCCCGGGGGTGTGATAGCGTAGCAGTTTCGTCGCCCGTTCCACCCCCCGGAGGTTCAGATGCCTGAACGCAGCTCGCTGGATGCGTTTCTCTGGAAGGTGCCGCTCGTCGCCGCCTGCCTGTGGGTCCTTTACCTGAGCCTGAACGTCGTTCTGCTGGCCCTCGTGTCGATCGTCCTCGCCGCCGCCATCCTGCCGCTGGCCGACGCGCTTCAGAAGCGTCGCGTTCCGCGCGCCGTGACGGTCCTCGGGATCTATGCCCTCGGCCTGGGCCTTCTGACCATCCTGGTCATCCTCCTCGTGCCGGCGGTGGTCGAGCAGGCCCAGATCTTCGCCCAGAAGGCGCCGCAGTTCCGCGAGACGGTGAACCGATGGATCGCCTCGGGCCGCGCCGGGCTGGGGCGCTTCACCGGCGGGAAGCCGGTCGAGCTCCCGACTCTGGGCTTCGATCAGCTCGGGCCGATCGCCCAGGGGCTGATCGAGCGCTCGCTGCTGGCGACGCGCGGCCTGTTCTCCGCCATTCTCACCGGCCTGCTGGTGCTGTTCGTGGCGGGGTACATCGTCGTCGACAGGCGCCGGCTCGGTGAAGGCCTCCTGCGCTTCGTGCCCCGACCGCGCCGGGAGCGGGTGGCGGAGGTGTCCGCGGACGTCCTGCGCCGCATGGGGGGCTACATCCGCGGACAGGTGATCGTCAGCGCCTGCGCCGGCGTGATCCTGACGATCGGACTGAGCCTGGTCGGCTTCGAGACCGCGCTTCTGATCGGCGTTCTGGCCGGGGCGCTCAACTTCATCCCCTACCTCGGATCGACGGTGACCTTTCTGCTGGCGGTGCTCCTGGCCATCAACTCGTCGCTCTTCACGATCGCCGGTGTGGTGGTGGTGTTCGTGATCGAGCAGATGCTCGAGGCGAACGTCCTGGTTCCCTACTTCACCGGACGGCAGGTCGAGCTGCATCCGCTCGCCGTCCTGGGCGCCCTGATCGTCGGCGCCAACGTGGCGGGGATCCTCGGCGCGCTCGTGGCCGTGCCGGTGACGGCGGGAATCGACGCGATCCTGCAGGAGATTTACGTCCGGCCCGGCGAGCGCCGCCACGCGGACTGACCCTTCGGCGATCTGAGGATATGATTTCGTTGGCGGAGGGAGCAGGATTCGAACCTGCGGGGGTTGCCCCCAACGGTTTTCAAGACCGCCGCCTTAAACCACTCGGCCATCCCTCCGTGCGGCCCATTATACCGGTGGCCCTGACGTGA
>DATFVU010000004.1:0-2803 GCA_035260145.1 Candidatus Polarisedimenticolia bacterium
CGTCTAGGACGACAGAAGGCCCTCGAGTATCTGGTATCAACCGCAAGGATCGTGCCAGAATCGGGGTCGGGAGAAGTTGCCGTTGAAAATCAAAGCCGGTAGAATCCCGACCGAAAGTTGGCCCGCGCCGATGCAAGCGAACCTTGTCCCCATTGTCATCGAGCAGACCGGTCGCGGCGAGCGGGCCTACGACATCTACTCTCGGCTCCTGCGCGACCGCATCGTCCTGCTCGGGACCCCGGTGGGCGACGACCTTGCGAATCTCATCGTGGCCCAGCTCCTCTTCCTCGAATCCGAGGACCCCGAGAAGGACATCTTCCTCTACATCAACTCCCCGGGAGGCTCGGTCACGGCGGGGCTCGCCATCTACGACACCATGCAGTACGTGAAACCCGAGGTATCGACGATCTGCATCGGACAGGCGGCGAGCATGGCGGCATGGCTCCTGGCCGCCGGGGCGAAGGGCAAGCGCTTCGCGTTGCCGCACGCCCGCATCATGATCCATCAGCCGGCGGGCGGCGTGCAGGGGCAGGCCACGGACATCGACATCCAGGCACGGGAGATCCTGCGGCTGCGTGAACAGATGAATAACATCCTCGTGAAGCATACCGGCCAGAGCCTGAAGAAGGTGGAGAAGGACACCGACCGAGACCTCTTCATGACCGGCAAGCAGGCCGTGGAGTACGGCCTCGTCGACGAGGTCATCGTGACCCGGCCGGGCAAGGTGAAGGTCTAAGGGGGCGTCAATGGCAAAGCACGGGGATGACCGGACGGGCAACCTCGTCTGCTCGTTCTGTGGCAAGAGCCAGGACGAGGTTCGCAAGCTGATCGCAGGTCCGACGGTCTACATCTGCGACGAGTGCATCGACCTCTGCAATGACATCATCGCGGAGGAGTGCGACCAGGAGGAGACGCTCTCGTCCACCTCCGCGGTTCCGAAGCCCTCCGAGATCAAGAAGGTCCTCGACCAGTACGTCATCGGCCAGGAGCGCGCGAAGAAGATTCTCGCGGTGGCGGTGCACAACCACTACAAGCGGATCGATTCCCAGCTGGTGACCGGCGACGTCGAGCTGCAGAAATCCAACATCCTGCTCATCGGACCGACCGGCTCGGGCAAGACGCTGCTGGCGCAGACACTGGCGCGCTTCCTCCAGGTGCCGTTCGCGATCGCCGACGCCACCAGCCTCACCGAGGCAGGCTACGTCGGCGAGGACGTCGAGAACATCATCCTCTCGCTGCTCCAGAACGCGGACTACGACGTCGAGAAGTGCCAGCGCGGCATCGTGTACATCGACGAGATCGACAAGATCGCCCGCAAGGGCGACAACCCGTCGATCACCCGCGACGTCTCCGGTGAGGGCGTGCAGCAGGCGCTCCTCAAGATCATCGAGGGCACGACGGCGAGCGTGCCGCCCAAGGGCGGCCGCAAGCACCCACAGCAGGAGTTCCTCCAGGTCGACACCACGAACATCCTCTTCATCTGCGGGGGCGCCTTCGTCGGGCTCGACGACATCATCCGGCGTCGCATCGGCGTGAAGGGGATGGGCTTCGGCGCCGACATCCGCCGGCGCGACGAGCGCACCATGGGCGCGCTCCTCGAGGAGGTGCAGACGGAGGACCTGCTGAAGTTCGGCCTGATCCCGGAGTTCGTCGGGCGCCTCCCCGTGATCGCCACCCTGCAGGAGCTGGACGAGGCGGCTCTGGTTCGCATCCTGCGCGAGCCGAAGAACGCCCTGACGCGGCAGTACCAGAAGCTCTTCGAGATGGAAGGCGTGCACCTGCGGTTCACCGACGGGGCGCTGAGCGCGATCGCGCGCGAGGCCCTCAAGCGGAAGTCCGGTGCACGCGGGCTGCGGGCGATCATGGAGAACATCATGCTCGACGTGATGTACGACATCCCCTGCCAGCCGAACATCAAGGAGGTCCTGATCTCCGAGGAGGTCGTGACCAACCGGGAGCAGCCGATCGTCCTGTACCAGAAAGCGGCCGAGACCGCCTGACTCCGGGCCGCACGTCGAAAGCAATCGGGAGCCAGGCAGAATAGGTCTGCATGCTGTTCCGGAACGATAAGCGCGATCCCCAGGGCCCGCCGCCGGGCGGTGAGCTGCGTGTTCCTCTCCTGCCGCTGCGCGACATCATCGTGTTCCCGCACATGGTGGTTCCGCTCTTCGTCGGTCGCCAGAAGTCGATCCGGGCGCTCGAGGAGGCGGTCAACAAGCAGCGTCCTGTGCTGCTGGCGGCGCAGAAGGATGCCAAGACGAACGAGCCCGCGGAGGAGGACATCTATCGCGTCGGCACGCTCGGCACGGTCGTCCAGCTCCTCCGCCTGCCCGACGGCACCGTCAAGGTGCTCGTCGAGGGCAAGCAGCGGGCGCGCGTGACGCGCTACCTCGACCACGCCGAGCACTTCCTCGTCGAGGTCGAGCCCATAGAGGAGCACTGCGACAAGACGACGGAGGTGGAGGCGCTCGTTCGCAGCGTCAACTCCACCTTCGAGAGCTACGCCAAGCTGAACAAGAAGATTCCGCCAGAGATGACCATGTCGGTGGCGTCGATCGACGACCCGGCGCGCCTGGCGGACACCATCGTCGCCCACCTCGGCATCAAGCTCGAGGACAAGCAGGCGTTGCTCGAGATGCTGAATCCGGCCGAGCGCCTCGAGAAGGTGCTCGGCTTCATGCGGTCCGAGATCGAGATCCTCGAGGTCGAGAAGCGCATCCGCTCCCGGGTCAAGAAGCAGATGGAGAAGACCCAGAAGGAGTACTACCTCAACGAGCAGATGCGCGCGATCCAGAAGGAGCTC
>DATFVU010000005.1:0-5859 GCA_035260145.1 Candidatus Polarisedimenticolia bacterium
GATCCTCCTGGGGATCTGGATCCTGGGTGTGGTGACCGCCGGTCTCACGGCGTTCTACATGACGCGCCTCTACCTTCTCGTCTTCGCGGGGGCGCCGCGCATGGGGGAGGAGACGAAGCACCACCTGCACGAATCGCCCCGGCTCATGACCCTCCCGCTGGTGATCCTGGCCGCAGGCGCAGCGCTGGCCGGATTTCTCGGCGTGCCCGAGTTTCTCGGCCGCGGCCTCCTGCCCAACTACCTCGAGGAATTTCTCGCGACAGTGGTCCCTGTCCACCACATCGAATCGGTCGTCATGGCCGTGCCCTCGGAGTGGGCCGGCATGAGCGTCGCCCTCCTGGCGTCTATCGCGGGGATCGCCGCCGCCTGGGCCGCCTACGGCCGCAGGCCGCTGCAGGCGACTACTACCGAACCCATTGGACTCGTCCGGGTCGTCAAAGAGAAGTTCTACGTCGACGAGATGTACCGGGCGGTCGTGGTGCGCCCGTACTACGCGATCAGCCGGATCGCCGCGACGATCGACGAGAGGGTGGTGGACGGCGTGGTCAACGCCGTCGCCGCGGCGACCGACCTGGTGAGCCAGATGACGCGACTGTGGCAGACGGGCTACGTGCGCAACTACGCCCTGTTCTACCTCCTGGGGACGATCCTGATCCTGATGTACGCCCTGAGATGACGACGAGCGATCTGGCCGGCCTGATGCCGATGCTCCTGCCCGCCCTGGGCGGCGTGTTCATTCTCCTGATGATCGCGCTCGCTCACGATCTCGACCTCCTCTGGCACGGGGCGGCCACCGCCGTGTTCCTCGTCCTGTCCGGGGGCTCGGCCCTGCAGCTCCTGGCGCAGGGGTATCGCGAAGAGCTGCTCGACGGCGCGCTCCTGGTCGACCCGCAGGCGATGGCGTTCCACCTGATCTTCGTCGTCGTCGGCCTCCTGACCGTCCTGTCGTCGGTCAATCACCTGAAGGCGGAGAGGCACGCCTGGGGGGAATTCTTCGCCCTGATCCTGTTCGCCGTCACCGGCATGTCGCTGATGGCGGCGAGCGAAAATCTGTTGTCGATCTTCCTGGGCCTGGAGATTCTGTCGATCTCGCTGTATGTCCTGGCGGGCTTCACCCGGGAGCGCGCGCACGCCATCGAGGGGGCGCTCAAGTATTTCCTGCTCGGGGCGTTCTCGACGGGATTCCTGCTGTACGGGGTCGCCCTCCTGTTCGGCGTCACCGGCCGGATCGACCTGCCCGGCATCGCCGCGCGCCTGTCCGCCGCCCGCGGCGGTCCCGCCGACCCGATGCTCCTGGCCGCGGCGGTTCTCTTGATAGTCGGTCTCGTGTTCAAGGTCGCCGCGGTGCCGTTCCACTTCTGGGCTCCGGACGTCTACCAGGGATCGATGGCGCCCGTGGCCGGCTTCATGGCGGCCGGCACCAAAGCGGCGGCCTTCGCGGCTCTTCTCAGAGTCCTGTCGGTCGCCATGGGGGACGATCCGCTGCGGGCGCGCTGGATGGTCCTCCTGCACGTCCTCGCGCTCTTGACGATGATCGTCGGCAACGTGGTCGCGCTAGCGCAGCAGAACGTCAAGAGACTGCTGGCCTATTCCAGCATCGCGAACGCAGGCTACCTGCTGGTCGCCGTCGTGGCGGCCGGTCCCGGAGGCGCGGGCCGCTCCCTCGTCCTGTTCTACCTCACCATCTACGCCTTCATAACGATCGGCGCCTTCTCGGTGGCGGCCCTCGTCGGCCGCACCGGCGAGGGGGACCAGGGGTACGCCATCACCGCCTATGCCGGCCTGTCGCGCCGGCGCCCGCTCTTGGCCGTCGCCATGGCGATCTTCATGCTGTCTTTGACCGGCATCCCGCCGACCGGCGGCTTCATGGGGAAGTTCTACGTGTTCAAGGCGGCGGTGGATGGCGGCCAATACGATCTGGCGCTCGTGGGCGTCCTCGCGTCCGTCGTCGGCGCCGTCTACTACCTGCGTGTCGTGTGGCAGATGTTCGTGCGCGAGCCGATCGGCGACGAGGAGCCGGCGCCGCTGCGACCGACCGAAGCGCTCGGCATCCTCGTGGCCGCGGCCGCCACCCTCTTGATCGGCCTCTTCCCCTCCGCCCTGCTGGCCCTCGCGCAGCACCTGGCCTGAAGATCGCCGGTGTCCCGCCCGACCCCCTTGCCTGGTGTGATATACAAGTGTATATTCGCTGCATGACGATACAGCTGCGGGTCCTCGAAGTGGCGCTTCGTATCTGCAGGGATCGAGGGGAATGGACCTTCGGACCGAAGGAGATCGTCGCGGCCCTCGCCGACCTGAACCCGGGTTCGGTCCGCACACACGTGATGAGCCGCTGCTGCGTCAACGCCCCTGAACACCATGCCCATCGTTGGCCGTACTTCCGTCGGCTCCGCCGGGGGGTCTACGAGATCCTGCCGGCCTGTCGACGACGGCGAGGCGCTGCGCCGGAGAGCCCCGACCCGGTCATCGCGGCATATGTGAAGGACATCGATCGGACCCTGATCCGGCAAAACCTCGAGAAGGGGTTCGAGGAGCGCCTCCAGACCCTCCAGGCATGGACGAACGACATGGAAGAACTCAGGGGCGCGGTGTATCGCCGGCGCCGGCCGCGGCGCGCGACGTGACGAACCTCAGGGGCCTGCTGGGAGCCCTCGCGGCTCAGCGAGTCGACTTCCTGATCGTGGGTGGAGTGGCGGCATCGCTCCACGGGTCGGCCCGGTCCACTCAGGATCTCGACATCGTGTACGCGAGGACACAGCAGAATCTGCGACGCCTGGTGGCGGCGCTTCGAGGGAATCATCCGTATTTGCGCGGGGCGCCGCCGGGATTGCCGTTCTCCTGGGATGAGGAGACGCTGCGTCGCGGGCTCAATTTCACTCTTGCGACGGATCTGGGGGATCTCGATCTGCTGGGGGAGATCACCGGAGGGGGTGCGTACGGCGATCTTCGGCCTCACTCGGTCGAGTTCGAGGCCTTCGGTCTCAGACTGCGCTGCCTCGATCTCGACACCCTCATCCGCGTCAAGCGGGCCGCCGGACGGCCGAGGGACCTCGAGGCGATCGCCGAGCTGACCGTCATCCGCGAGGAGCGGGACAAGCGCCGACCCTGAGCTCTGCGTCCGTCCCACGACGCCTGGTCTGGAGGGAGCGCGGCTTTGCTCCTGAACCTTGACTCCGCGTGGATCGGGCCGCTACGATGCCCGTGACTTTGTGAAACGGAGTACAAGGTGGCGGCGCGCAGAACCGCGGGAATCTCCGACCTGACGGCGCAGCGGCTGTCGGTCTACCTTCGCTGTCTCGAGGATCTCGAGATGGCCGACGTGCGGACCGTCTCGTCGCAGACGCTGGCCGGGAGGTTCGGCCTCAACTCGGCCCAGATCCGCAAGGATCTCGCGTGTTTCGGAGAGTTCGGCGTGCGCGGGGTCGGGTACGTCGTGCGCGACCTTAAGGACAACCTCACGAAGATCCTCGGGCTCACGCGTAATCGCAAGGTCCTGATCGTGGGGGCCGGCAATCTGGGGATGGCGCTCGCCGACTATGCCGGCTTCAACACCGGCGGCTTCCGGATCGTGGCGCTGTTCGATAACGACAGCGGCAAGGTCGGCGCCCGCTCGCGCGGCGGGGTGCCGGTGCTCGACATCGAAACGCTGCCGCAGATCGCCAGGCGGGAGAAGGCGCGAATCGCCATCCTGGCCGTGCCGGCTCCGGCGGCGCAGAAGGTTCTCGACCTTGTGGGGCGCGCCGGCATCCGGGCGGTCCTGAACTTCGCGCCGGCGCAGCTGCGGCTGCGGCCGGGGATCACGCTGAAGGCGGTCGACCTGAAGATCCAGCTGGAGAACCTGGTGTTCCACCTGTCCCGGTCCGAGGAGGCACGACGGTGAAGCATCCCCCCTCCGGCCTGGTCGACCCCCGGGAGGTGCTGGAGCATTACCGCCGCAGCCGCGGCCTCATCGGCATCCAGAGCAAGATCCCGATCCGCGACGAGTACATCCTGAGCCTGGTGTACACCCCGGGCGTCGCCGAGCCGTGCCTGGCGATCCGCGACGACCCGGAGTCGTCGTATGTCTACACGATGCGTGGCAACGCCGTGGCGGTCCTGACCGACGGATCCTCGGTCGGATCGTTCGGCGACGCCGGCCCGCTGCCCGCGCTTCCGGTCATGGAGGGGAAAGCGATCCTGTTCAAGTCGCTGGCGGGGATCGACGCGTTTCCGCTCTGCGTCACGGAGCGGGACCCGGCCCGCCTGGCCCGGCTGATCCAGTGCCTGACTCCCACGTTCGGAGGATTCGCCATCGAGGACGTCGCGTCACCGCGCTCGTTCGAGCTGATGGAGATCCTGGACAACATGAGCGAGGCGGACCTGCCTGTGCCCTTCTTCTTCAACGACATGCAGGGGAGCTGCGCCACCGTCCTGGCGGCGCTGCGAAACGCGCTCAAGATCGTCGGCAAGGAGATCGGCGAGATCCGCGCCGCCATCACCGGGGCCGGGGGCGCCGGCATCACCGTGGCGCGTTTCCTGCGCAAGGCGGGGGTGCCGGAGATCACCCTGTGCGATCGCCACGGCTTCGTCTGGGAGGGGAGGCCGGAGGGGATGAACCGGTTCAAGGAGGCGGCCGCCCGCGAGCTGAATCCGCGACGGCAGCAGGGGACGATCGCGGACGCCCTGAAGGGCGCCGATCTGTTCGTCGGCCTGTCGGCCGCGCGCACCGTCCAGCCGGAGATGATTCGCGCGATGAACCGGAAACCGATCGTGTTCGCGCTGGCGAATCCCGAGCCGGAGATCGGAGCCGAGGAGGCGCGCGCGGCCGGGGCGGCGGTCGTTTTGACCGGCGGCGCCGACTACCGGCACGGGATGAACGTCGCGCTGGCCTTCCCGGGTCTCATGCGCGGGGTCATCGACTCGCGCGCCACGCGCATCTACGACGAGATGCTGATCGCGGCGGCGGACGCCATCGCCTCGCTGGTTCCGGACAAGGAGCTGAGCGTCGATCGCATCGTGCCCCGCGTTCTGGATCTGCGCGTCGGACCGGCCGTCGCCGGGGCGGTCGCCAACGCCGCGGTGGCCCTGGGGGTCGCGGCCGGGGACGTCGACCCCGCCTTCGTGCAGGAGCGGACGCGGCACCTGGTCTACGAGGGGGAGTCGGCCCTGGTCGAAAATACCTTCACGAGCGAGGCGAAAAGCCTGGGGGACGAGGCCCTGGAGCTGCACCGGCGCTACAGGGGGGCGATCGAAGTGGTGAGCAAGATCCCGCTGAAGGACGAGCACACCCTCGTGGTGATCGCCAACCCCGGGGTCGGCGCTCCGGTGCGCGAGATCACCAAGGCGCCGATCCGCGTCTGGGAATACACCAGCAAGGGGAACCTGGTGGCCGTGATCACGGACGGGTCCGCGGTCCTGGGTCTCGGGAACATCGGGCCGGAGGCGGCCCTGCCGGTCATGGAGGGGAAGTGCGTGCTGTTCAAGACGCTCGCCGGCATCGAGGCGATCCCGATCTGCCTGGGAACGCAGGATTCCGAGGAGATCATCGCCATCGTGAAATCGCTCGAGCCGTCTCTCGGCGGGGTGAACCTGGAGGACATCGCGGCGCCCCGCTGCTTCGAAATCGAGAGACGCCTGCGGGTCGAGACCGGGATCCCGATCTTCCACGACGACCAGCACGGCACGGCGGTCGTGGTCCTGGTCGGTCTGCTCAACGCCCTGCGCCTCACCGGGCGGAACATCGGCGACGTGAAGCTGACGGTGAACGGGGCGGGCGCCGCCGGCATCTCCGTCACGCGGCTGCTGATGAAGGCCGGCGTGCGGGACATCATTCTGTGCGATACGCAGGGGATCCTGTATCCGGGGCGGGAGCAGCTGAAC
>DATFVU010000006.1:0-2307 GCA_035260145.1 Candidatus Polarisedimenticolia bacterium
ACGCTGTCGCCCGCCTGAAGCCGGGATGCCACGCGCCGAGCCGCGGGAGATCGCGCCCCACGAGCGCGGCACGCCGGTGCGATGGTACACGCACGGCTGGAACCGCGATCTCTCCTGGCGCCTGATCCACTCCATCATCCCCAGGGTTCCGCGCGTCCTGCGCCCGCCGATCCATCTGATCACCACGGCCATCTGCTGGCTGGGGATGCCGCGGGAGCGGCGCGCCGTCCGCCTCAACCTGGCGCGGGTCACGGGGAGATCAGGACTGGCGCTTCGCCTGCTGACCTTCCGCCTGTTCTACGACTTCAGCAAGTTCATGGTCGCCTACATCGACATCATGCGGAAAAGGCCCCAGGACATGCGGCGCTGGGTCGAGGGGGCTGACGAGGCGGCGCTCCGGATCGAGTCGCTCCTGGCCGAAGGGAAGGGGCTGATCGTCCTGACCCTGCACCTGGGGAACTGGGAGATGGGTCTGGCGCACCTGGCGGGGATGGGTCATCGGGTGAACGTCGTCCTGCGCCCGGAGGACTCGGAGGGGGCGGTCTACGAACAGGAGGCGCGCCGGAGGGCCGGCGTGCGCGTTGTCCCGGCGGGTGGTTCGGCCTGGAACGGCCTCGATCTCCTGCTGTGTCTGAGGCGCGGCGAGATCGTCGCCATCCAGGGGGATCGCCCGTTCGGGCCGGTGCGGGAGCGAGCGCAACTGTTCGGCGCGCCCGTCGACCTCCCGTCCGGCCCTTTCGTCCTGGCCCAGACCAGCGGCGCCCCGATCCTGGCGGTGTGCGTGCCGATCCGCGGCCACTTCCGCTATCGCATCCTTCTGGACGGACCGATCCGCGTCGGGCCCGGGCCGGACGGCGTGCATGCGGCGGTCGAGACGTTCGCGCGGACGGTCGAGAGGTTCGTCTCGACCTGCCCGACGCAGTGGTTCAATTTCTATGAAGTATGGGAGAGGAGCGGGGAGAGGGACGCGCCACCAGGCTGAGGAGGGTCGAGCGCTCGGTCTTGCCGCGGGCGCTCACCGGGATCCGATCCACCAGCTCGATGCGCCGCGGCACCTTGAAGGGCGCCAGCCGCGTCCCGCAGGCGGCGAGAAGCGTCTCGCGCGTCATGCCGCGCGCCGCCACGACGCAGGCGCACACCGCCTGGCCGCGATGCCGGTCGGGCGCCCCGAACACCACCGCCTGCCGGACGCCGGGCACCTCGCGCAGCACCGCCTCGACCTCGGCCGGGTTCACCTTCCTCCCGCCCACGTTGATCATCCGGTCGACGCGCCCCAGGAGGCGCAGGCAGCCCTGGTCGTCGATTTGTCCCAGGTCGCCGGTCACGAAGCGCCCCCCCTCGAGATCGGGTCCACCCTCCGGGACGTAGCCCGAGGCGACCGCCTCGCTCTGGACGCACAGCCGCCCGGTCCCTTCTTCGCCGCCCCGCTCGGGGCGAATCTCCACGCGCACCCCCTCGAGAGGCGTGCCGACAGAGCCGTCGGGAAGGACGCCGTCCCGGGATCGATCGTAGGAGATCCCGCCGCTCTCGGTCGTCCCGTAGAACGTTCTGACGGGAAGCCCGAAGCGCTCCTTGAAATCGCGTGACAGGGCGGCCGGCAGAGGCGCTCCGGCCGAAAGGCACAGGCGTAGTCCCTTGAAGCGCTTGCGGCCGGCCGCCTGCATCACCAGGCCGAACAGGTACGGCGTTCCCGGGAAGACCAGCGGGCCGGGGCCCGAGAGCGCCTCGACCAGGAGAGCGGGAAGGGGATGTTCGAGAAGAAGCGGCCGCGTCCCCTGCAGGACGAGCGACATCAGGATGTGCCCGAAGCCGTAGGCGTGTCCGAGCGGGATGGCGGCGACCAGCGTGTCGTTCGGGCGGACGCCGAGCGTGCCGGTGATCTGTCGCGTATCGGCGAGCAGCTGCTCGGCGGTGACCACGACGCCGCGCGGCTTGCCGGTGCTGCCGGAGGTCAGACGGACGGCCGCCGCTCCGCGCACCGCCTCGGCGGTGGGCGCGGCCCCGCTCCCCGGCTTCGCCGCCGCCCGGCGTCCCGGGATCCAGGCGTGCAGCCCCGCGAGCGATTCGCCCAGGTCCTCGACGTCCCCCCCTTCGGGGTCGGCCCGTCGATCCAGGAGGCAGAAGGCGGGCCGAAGAGACCGGACGAGATCGGCGACCTCCGCCCGCGACAGGTCGGCATCGGCCAGAAGCGGCACGAAGCCGCGCTTCCACAGCGTCGCGAGCGCCACCAGGTAGGCGTCGATGTTGCGGCAGGACAGGAGAACCAGCTGACCGGAGTCGGGAACGGCGGTCGGGCGGCCTGTCGCG
>DATFVU010000007.1:0-2571 GCA_035260145.1 Candidatus Polarisedimenticolia bacterium
CACCGGCACCGCGATCAACTTCGATGGGGGGATGGCGAGCGTAGTCTGACTCGGAGGGGCTTCGCCTGACTCGGAAGGGGGGCTTCGCCCCCCTTCCGACGCTCCACGGGCCTTCGGCCAGCTCCGCTGCCTCCCCCCAGAATCGATTGCGCCGGCGAAGCCGGCGCTCGAACAAAGCCCAATATCTAGTTCTGCTTTCGGCGAGCCCTCCTATGTCTGGGGACTAGAAGGAAAAAGCGGGGGGCGGAGCCGGGCTCCGGATAATGGATTCGAGGGGCCATTGGCGCAGAGGAAACGGGAGCAGTCGGTGTCGGTGCATGACGTGGTCGAGCGGTTCTTGATCGGCCGCCGCGGAACCGACTTTTGCGACGCCTGCCTGGCCGATATGCTCCGAGTCGCGGAGCGGGCGGCGGCGGAGGTCGCGAGCTGGCTGGGCGCAGGGCCCGACTTCCTGCGCGATCTGTGGGATTGTGGCCGGTGCCAGCGCCGGACCACCGTCACTCGGGCGCTCTTCCGTCACGTCCCGGCCTTTTAGCGACCCCCGGGAACTTTCCGCCCCCGCCCCGGTCTAACCCGTGCAGGAGGGCACCACGGCCGACGTGCTCGAGCGGCTTCGGGCGGGCGACCCGCGCGCCTTCGAGGACCTCGTCACCGCCTACCAGCACCGGGTCTTCGCCGTCGCCTACCGGATGCTGGGCAGCCGGGCCGAGGCCGAGGAGGCGGCGCAGGAGGTTTTCCTCCGGGCCCACCGAGGTCTCGCCGAGTTCAGAGGGGAGGCGAAGCTGTCGACGTGGCTGTACGCGATCACCTCGCGGCTCTGCTTGAGTCGTCTGGCGTCCGGTGCGGCGCGAATCGGGCGCGCCCGGGACAATGAGACGGCCCTGGCCAACCTGGCCACCCCCGATGGCGGCGCGCCGGAAGCCGTCGAGCGCCGTGAGGCAGAGGCCGCGGTGCACCGGGCGATCGCGGAGCTGCCCGAAGATCGGCGTATCGTGATCGTGTTGAGGGATCTCGAGGGCCTCGCGTATGAGGAGATCGCCGAGAGCCTGGGGCTCACGCTCGGCACCGTCCGATCGCGCCTGCATCGCGCGCGCATGGAGCTGAAGGAGCGATTGGAGAAGGTGCTGGCATGACCTGCGACGAGACGCGCGCGCTGTTCTCCGACGTGGCCGACGCTCGGCTGGCGGCTGGCGAGCGGGCCGGGTGGGATGCGCACCTGGCGACGTGCCCGGACTGTGACCGCGAGTGGGCGAGCTTTCAGCGGACGCTCGGACTCCTCCAGGGCCTGCCGCGGCACCGCGCCCCGACCGGCTTCGTGGACCGCGTGATGGCCGCCGCCTATCCGCAACCCTGGCCACGACGTCTGGCCCGGCGGCTCTTCGTGCCGGTGCGCGTGAAAATTCCCCTGGGGGCCGCCGCCGTCGTCATCCTGGCGTTCACCGGCGTGTACCTCGTGCAGCGCACGCCGGAAATGCAGCAGGCGATGCGGGACGCCGAGACGCCACGCTATCCGCCGGCGGTTCCGGCGGAGCCTCGCGTTGTCACGACCCCGCCGCCCGCTGCTCCAGCCCGGTCGCCGGCCTCATCGCCTCCGCCAGCTGGCGTCGAGCGAAGCGATCGTCCAGCGGTTCGGGCGAAGCCGGAAGGGGTGACGCAGGAAGCGCCGAAGGCCCAAGAGACGAAGCCCGAAGCGAAAGAGCGCGCCGACCAGATGGCCGTGTCGGAGAGCGCGCCCGAGAAAGCCGCGGCGCAGGGACTGACGCAGCGGCCCGAGTCGCCCCCCCGCGAGACGGCGCCCGCTCCCGGCGTACAGACCCCGAGCCGCGGATTTTCCGGCGGGGGCTTCGCACGCCAGGAGCGCATCAGCAAGACTGCGGCCGCTGCCCCGATGGTCGTGGGCCGCCTGCAGGTCGAAGACCGCAACGCCGCCGTACCGGCCCTGGCCGCGCTGGTCGCCAAGGTAGGCGCGACGGAGATCAGCCACACCCTGGTCGAGGACGGGACCTTGGTCGAGCTGGACGTCCCGCGTTCACGCTACGCGGAGTTCACGCAGGGGCTCGCCGCCATCGGCGGATGGACACCGCAGCAGGAGCGCAGCGGCCCGGGGGCGGACGTGCGGGTGCGAGTCGTCATCGGTCCCTCGCCCCGCTGAGCGCGGAACTTTCACCACGACGGCCGGTCTAACTCGGCGAAGCACACACGTCGCCGAGGAGGCCGGACATGAACAAGCGCGAGTTTCTCCGTGCGCTCGCCGCGGGCGCCGGAGCTGGAATGGCCGCTCCGCTCCACGCCTGGGCCGAGCGCATCCGCATCTTGCCAGCGACCCCCACGACCGATGATCCCTTGGCCGTCGGCGCGGGCAGTCCCGAGTTCCAGCGGTTCGCGGCGGCCGCCAGTGTCGGCGAGGCGCGGGCCCACGGAGCGCTGCGGGTCTTCTGGCTCCGGGCCGGGACCACCGCGCCGAGCCTCGACATCGCCACCCTCGAGGAAGCCCGCGCCCGCGGCGACCTGCTGGTGAGCGAGCGGACCCAGGCCTCGGTCCCCGCGCTGCTCGTGGAGAACCGGGGCAAG
>DATFVU010000008.1:0-3187 GCA_035260145.1 Candidatus Polarisedimenticolia bacterium
CTCTCGAGGCTCAGAAAGGCGGGTTGCTCGAGGACCGCCTGCAGGTCGATATCCGGCAGATCGGAGGTCAGGTTGATCTCGTAGCGGAAGAGGCGCGAGATCTTCTCCTCGCCCTGGAAATCCAGCACGCGCAAGGTGTCGGGCTCCAGTGCGGCGGACTGGAAAGTGAACTTGGTGCTCAGGCCGGAAATGGGCATGACCGGTTCCTCCGTCTGACGCGTGCCTTCCCTGGGGCCGCGCCCTTTGAATCTAGGCTTCAGGGAAGCCCACGGTGAAGTCTCCGTCCTCGCCGGCCTTCACCGTGAGGCGCTCGGGGAGCGGGCCGGTCGCCATCCGCTCGAGGATGGCGGCCGAGATGCGGGGCAGAAGCGTCCCCTGCAGGATGAAGTCGATGTTGCGCGCTCCGGTCTCGACCTCGGTGCAGCGCTCGGCGATGCGGTCGAGGACCTTGTCGTCGCAGACCAGCTCCAGCCGGTGGCTCTCCTGGAGCCGGCGCGCCACCTTGCTCATCTTCAGTGCCGTAATGCCGCGCAGGGCGTCCACCGGCAGCGTCATGTAAGGGATGACGGTCGTGCGCGCCAGCCAGGCGGGGGAGAAGACCTTGCTGAGCGTCGGCCGGATGGCGGCGAGGATCTCCGCGGCGTCCGGAGCGGCCGAGGCGGCGCAGAGCTGCTGGATCGTCTCCAGTCCCACGTTGGTGGTGATGAAGATCACCGTGTTCTTGAAGTCGATCGTCCGGCCGGTCCCGTCGGTCAGCTCCCCCTTGTCGAACACCTGGAAGAAGACGTTCCGGACCTCGCTCGCGGCCTTCTCCATCTCGTCCAGGAGAACCACGGTGTAAGGCCGCTGCCTGACGGCCTCGGTCAGCACACCCCCCTTGCCGTAGCCGACGTAGCCTGGGCGGGCCCCCACAAGCCCGGAGACTCCCATTTCGCCGTCCTGATACTCGGACATGTTGATGGTGACGGTGAAACGCTCACCGCCGAAGATCTGATCGGCCACCGTCAGCGCCGTCTCGGTCTTTCCCACCCCGCTCGGACCGGCCAGAAGGAAGACCCCCATCGGCTTGCCGGGATCGCCGAGCCCCGCCTTGGCGGAGCGCAGGACCTGCGAGATCGTCTGCATGGCGTGATCCTGACCTTTGATCCGCTCCTTGAGGCGACTCTCGAGACCGAGGATGGCGCTGGCGTCGTCCTGCACCATCTTCCCGACGGGGATGCCGGTCCAGTCACCCACCACGTGAGCCACCACTTCGGGATCGACCTCGAGGCGAATCATCGGATCCCGCCCCTGCAGCTTCTTTAATTCGGTCATGGCGGAGTCCAGGTCGGCCCGCGTCGTTTTCGGCGCATCGGCCGGAGCGGGCGCGGGCTCCCCCTTGGACGCCCCCGGTACCCCGTCCCCGCTCAGGCGCTTCCGGAGATCCAGGACGCGATCGACCGCCTCTTTCTCCTTGCGCCAGCGCTCCTCGATCGTCCCCAGCTCCTCCTTTGCCGATCGCAGCTTCTCCCCGATCTCGGCCTGCCGTTTCTTGTCGACGACACCGCCGCTCGCCCCTTCGGCTTCAACCGCCTGCAGCTCCCGCTCAAGCGCCTGGATCCGGCGCTGCAGGTCCTCGACGGCGCCGGGGCGCGAGCTGAGCCCGATCTTGACCCGCGCGGAGGCGGTGTCGAGGAGGTCCACCGCCTTGTCCGGAAGTTGCCGGCCTGCCAGGTAGCGCGCCGACATGCGCGCCGCCGCGTCGACCGCGTCGTCCCGGATGTGGACCTTGTGGACCTCTTCGTACTTGGCGCGCAGGCCGCGCAGGATCAACGCCGCGTCGTCCACCGAGGGCTCCTCCAGCTTCACCAGCTGAAAGCGGCGCGCCAGGGCCGGATCCTCCTCGACGTATTTCTTGTATTCCGCCCAGGTGGTGGCCGCGATGGTGCGCAACTCGCCGCGGGCCAGGGCCGGCTTCAGGAGGTTCGCCGCGTCGCTTCCGCCGGGCGATCCGCCGGCCCCGATCAGGGTGTGGGCCTCGTCGATGAAGGTGATGATCGGCGTCGGGCTCGACTTGATCTCGGTGATCAGGTTCTTCAGGCGGTTCTCGAACTCCCCCTTCACTCCCGCGCCGGCCTGCAGCAGTCCCATGTCCAGCCCGAAGATCTCGACACCCTTGAGGAGGTCCGGGACGTCCCCCTCGACGACCCGCAGCGCCAGTCCTTCCACCACGGCCGTCTTCCCGACCCCGGCCTCGCCGACGACGATCGGATTGTTCTTGCGCCGGCGGGCGAGGATGTCGACCATCTGCCGGATCTCCCGGTCGCGGCCGAAGACCGGATCGATCTCGCCGCGGCGGGCCTTCTCGGTGAAGTTGATGGCGAACCGGCCCAGGGCGCTCTCGGCCCCTCCCGGGCGCCCCCCGGCCGCGGCCGCCGCCGGGCGCGGGCCGCCGGGCACGGCGGTCTCCGGACGCGCCTCCTCGACCGAGCCGGCCACCACGTCCATGAAGCGGCGCCGCAGCTCCCCCGCCTGGATGCGGGCCAGTTCGGGGTGATCGCCCGTGAGATAGCGCTCCGGCTGCGCCACAAGCGCCGCCACCAGGGCGCCGGAGCGGACCTCCGCCAGGGAGAGATCGATCGACGACAGCATCCAGCCGTCCTGGATCCACTGCACCAGGATGGGGGAGAAGACCGGCTTCCCCGCGTTGCCGGAGCGCAGGCTCTCGATCGCCTTCTGCAGCGAACGCCTCACCCGGGCGGGCTCGATCTCGAAGTGTTCGAGGATGCGCGCCAGGTCCGCCCCTGGGTCCTCCGCCATCTTCAGCAGCATGTGCTCGACCGTGACCTCGTAGTGGGTGCTCGAGACGCACTGTCCCGCCGCGGCCTCCAGGGAGCGCGTGCAGAACCCGTTCAACCGGCGCAGCAGGGGCTTCAGATCGACTTGGACCATGGCTCAGGCTCCAGTAGATGGTGGAGGGAAGGTGACCGGGACGTCCGGAACGGGGCTCGGGGGCAGATCGGCCGCGAGGACCCGCAGGCTCACGACCTCCTCGCGCTCCCCCAGCCAGGTCGTCTGGCCGAGCAGCGGGGTGGTGTCCGGAGCGAGCCGCACACCGGGGAGGCCGGCCGTCCGCAGATCGAGCTGGATCTCATAGGCCATCAGGTCTGGAGCGCAGGTCCGGGCCATGCCGGAGACGATGTCCAGG
>DATFVU010000009.1:0-7976 GCA_035260145.1 Candidatus Polarisedimenticolia bacterium
TCCCGTGCGAGCACGGGAACGCCACGATGACGACGACCCGCTGATCCGCATCACAAAATCGTCATCGTCGCACCGCTTCAGACCTTCGTCACGGAGGCGCGGATGGAAGACAAGGTCGTGGCCCACTTCAAGGACGGCAAGACACAACGCGGCTTTACGCAGGATTTCCGGCCGGACGGTGAATCGTTCCACCTCCTGCCCAGCGAGGGGGGCGGAATCCCGACGACCATAAGGCTCGACGACCTGAAGGCCCTGTTCTACGTCAAGGACTACGGCTCGGCGCGCCGCCAGGTCGACCGCGCCAGACGCTTCGGCGTGCAGGCCCCGGCCGGGCAGAAAACGATCGTCGAGTTCAAGGACGGCGAGAAGCTCTGGGGCTTCACGGAGGAGTACTCCGCCAACAGCCGGGGCTTCTACTTCGTTCCCGCCGATCCGCAGGAGAACAACACGCGCATCTTCATCGTCAATTCGTCCGTCAAGCAGATCCAGTTCCAGGATTGAGAGGAGCCTCATGACCCACAGGAGCGCCTGCGCCTTGTCCGCGTCCCGGCCGGCCCGGATCTTCGCGGCCGTCGGGCTTCTCACCCTGCTCGCGACGATCGCCTTCCCGACCGTCGCGGCGGAAACCAACTCCGCCCGTTACAAGTTCGAGGGGAACAAGTGGCTGGCGCTCGATCTCGCGGTGGGTGACGTGCGCGCAGAGACCATCCGATTCGAGTGGCCGGCCACGCTCATGAAGATGAAGACCGGGTACAAGGGGACCGTCAAGATCGTCAACGCCTCGTCCCAGCAGGTGGGCGTCGGGCTGGCCGTCGCCATCTACGACAAGGACGTCAAGCTGATCGGCGCCGGAGCCGGCGGCACGACCCTCGGAACGGTCGATCCGGGGGGCAGCGCCCAGTTCACGGTGGACTTCAAGGACGTGACCGCCCGCCTCGAGCAGGCGGACCAGTTCCACATCGCACTGGAGACCCGCTGAGGTGCCGCCCCTCCCTTCCGGAGGAGCGAGCCATCGACGCCCGGGGACGCTCGTCCTCGCGACGCTCATTCTGGCGCTCGGCGCCGCGGCGGCTCCCGCCCGCGCCTCCGTGTTCTACGACGCGACTCTCGACCTCGGCCTGAGCGACGACGCGCGCATCTTCCTGAACGTCACCAATGACTACTTCGCGCCGCCCCCCCCGGTCGCCGTGGATCTCGTCAGGCGCTGCCGCGTGCCCGTGGACGACTTTCCGACGATTCTGTTCCTGGCCCGTGTCTCGAAGCGGCCGCCCGATTCCATCCTGCACCTGCGTCTCGACTATCTGTCCTGGTCGGACATCATGGAGCGGCTCAAAGTACAGCCGTCGGTCCTGTTCACCGGACTCGACCGCGACCCCGGCCCGCCTTATGGAAAGGCGTGGGGGTACTGGCGGAAGCACCCGCACGACGAGAGCCTCCGCTTCCGTGATCGGGATGTCGTGGAGCTGGTGAAGCTGCAGGTCGGGAGCCGTTGCCAGCGCGTCAGTCCCTATGCCATCGCCTCCGTGCGCCAGCAGGAGATCAAGGTCGAGCGGTACGTCGCCGAGAGGAACCGCGGCAGGTACTCGAAGACGAAGGGGGGAAGCCACGCGGCGGGCCAGGGGAAGCCGAAGGGATCCGGCAAACCCCCGGGACACGACAAGCCTCACGGCCACGACTGACCGTGTCCAGGCTTCAGGTATGCGAATCGGCTCTTGAGCTCATCGGCGAGACGCCCATCCTGCATCTGAGGTCCTTCGACCGCCCTGGCGCCGCGCACATCTACGCCAAACTCGAATTCCTCAATCCGGGATGCAGCGTCAAGGATCGCGCCGCCCTGGGCATGATCCTCGACGCCGAGAAGCGCGGCCAGCTGCGCCCGGGGTCGACGATTGTCGAGCCGACCGCCGGCAATACCGGGATCGGCCTCGCCCTGGTCGGGACCCTGCGGGGCTATACGGTCGTGCTGGTCGTTCCGGAAAAGTACAGCCGGGAGAAGAAGCAGCTGATGCGCGCCCTGGGCGCCACTCTGGTCGAGACGCCGACCGAGGACGGAATTCTCGGGGCCATCAAGAGGGCCCGGGAGATCGCCGCGGCCACCCCCGGGGCGTACGTGCCGCAGCAGTTCGAGAACCCGGCCAATCCCGAGATGCACTACCGCACGACGGCGCGCGAGATCTGGCAGCAGATGCAGGGGAAGATCGAGGCGCTGGTGCTGGGCGCCGGCACCGGCGGCACCATCACGGGCGTGACCCGGTACGTCAAGGAGCGCAATCCCGGGGTGCGGGCGGTCCTGGTGGAATCGGAGGGATCCGTTCTCGGCGGAGGCACCGCGGCGCCGCACAAAGTGGAGGGGATCGGCAACTCATTCCTGCCGAAGATCCTCGACCGCAGCCTGATCGACGAGGTGGTGGCGGTGACCGATCGGGACGCCTTCGCCACGGTGCGCCTGCTGGCCCGTCGCGAGGGGATCCTCGTCGGCGGCTCCTCGGGGGCCGTGGCGTTCGCCGCCGCGCGCGTGGCCGAGCAGATCGGCCCGGGACGCAAGATCGTGACGCTGTTCTCCGACGGCTCGGAGCGCTACCTGAGCCAGGGCATCTTCGACGAGGTGACGTAATGGGATTCGCGACGGACGCCATCCACGCGGGTGTCGTGCCCGACAAGGTCACGGGCTCGGTCATGACCCCGATCTATCAGACTTCGACCTACGTGTACGAGTCGCCCGGAAAGAGCACGGGATTCGATTACGCCCGCACCATCAACCCCACGCGCTCGGCCCTGGAGACGAATCTCAACGCACTCGAGGGGGGCCGGGCGGCGTACGCCTTCGCTTCCGGAATGGCGGCGATCAGCGCCGTGATGACGCTGTTGAAGGCGGGCGACCACGTGGTGGTGAGCCACAACGTCTACGGCGGCACCTACCGGCTGTTCGCCCGCGTACTCGAGGACTACGGCCTGCGGTTCAGCTACGTCGACACGTCCAGGATCGAGAACGTCGAGAAAGCCGTGCGCGAAAACACGCGCATGGTGTACATCGAGACGCCGACCAATCCGATCATGATCCTCAGCGACATCGAGACCGTCGCCGGCCTCTGCCGCCGGCGCGGCCTGATCAGCGTCGTGGACAACACGTTTCTCACTCCTTATCTACAACGCCCCCTCGACCTGGGAGCCGACATCGTGGTCTACAGCACCACGAAATACCTGAACGGCCACTCCGACAGCGTGGGCGGGGCGGTCGTCCTGGCGCGGGAGGAGCACGCCGAGCGCGTGAAATTCGTGCAGAACTCCGTCGGGGCGATTCTCTCTCCCTTCGACTCCTGGCTCGTCCTGCGCGGAGTCAAGACGCTGCCGCTGCGCATGCGGGCGCACGACGAGAACGGGCTCCAGGTCGCGCGCCACCTGGAGGCCCACGCCAAGGTCAAGAAAGTCCTCTATCCGGGACTGCCGTCGCACCCACAGCACGATCTGGCCCGGCGCCAGACGCGCGGCTCCGGGGGGATGGTGTCGTTCTACCTGAGCTCGCCGGAGGCGGCGGCTCGTTTCTTCGCCCCCCTGAAGCTGTGCGCGCTGGCCGAGAGCCTCGGCGGCATCGAGACCCTCATCTGCCAGCCGAGCACCATGACGCACGCCTCGGTTCCCGCGGAGGATCGGGAGCGCCTGGGCCTCACCGACTCGCTGGTGCGTATCTCCGTCGGGTGCGAGGACGTCCAGGACATCATCGACGACCTCGACAGGGGTCTGGCGGCCGCCTAGGAGCGCGGCCGATGCGCGCGCACGCCTCGGGCTTGCTGGAGAGGCCCGCCACCGCTAGAATGTCCGGCCGGCACGCGTCGATCCGGCGCGCCCCGCCCGGTCGTTCCAGAGGAGATTGACGATGAGACGAAGTGTTCTGGCGCTGGCCCTGACCGTCGCGGCGGTGGGCGGGCCTTCATTCGCCCAGGAGGAGCCGCCGCTGTTCGAGACCCCGCCCGCGCCGGAGCAGCCCGCGCCGTCGCCCACCCCTGAGGTGGTGCTGCCGTCCGCGCCGCCCGCCTCTCCGCTGGGCCCGCTGCCGCCCCGGCTCGATTTCGCCCGCTGGCAGGTCATGACCGCGCGGGAGCGCCAGACCTATGTCGAGGGGGCGATCAACGCGACGGAGATCCTGACGTCCCGGTTGCGGGAGGAGGTGATCAACGCCAAGGCTTTGCCCCGCGAGACGCTGACGGCGGTGGTGCGCTTCGTCAACCTGAACGCGCCGCGGCGCCTGCCGGTGACCTATCTGAAGGAGATGGAGAGGATCTACATGACCCCGGAGGGGCAGAAGCAGATGATGCCCGACTGCTTCCGGAGGGCGTTCGAGCGTCTGAACGTTCCGGCCGCCGTGGCGCCGCCCCCGCAGGCCGCGAAGACACCGGAAGCCCAGCCGGCGGATCAGTAGTTCTCGCGGCCGCCTTTGACCACGCTGGCGATCCAGTTCAGGGCGTTCTTGTCGCCGTCATCGACGGAAAGCGCGACGATTTCGGGAAGCTCGTAGGAATGCAGCTCCTTGACGGTCTTCTTCACGTCCTCGAGGAGAGCCTGCGTGGTCTTGATGAGGAGGAGCTGCTCGGTTTCGGAGGAGATCTTCCCCTTCCAGCGGTAGACGGAGCGGATCATCGGCACCACGTTCACGCAGGCCGCCTCTTCCCGCTCCACGAGAGCCTGGGCGATTTGAACGGCTTCTTTTTCGGTTGAGGCAGTGCAGAAAACCAGGATGACGGACGGCTCGCTCACGCCAATGATTATAGGGGCCGTCTGCGACCTCCGTCAAGGACGGCGCTTTCGATGATTCGCTTCGGCACGTCCGGATGGCGCGGCGTCATCGCCGAGGAGATCACACTCGACAATCTGCGCCGCGTCGCCGGAGCGATCGCGACACACCTGGTCGACACCGGCGCCGCGTCCAAGGGAATCGTCGTGGGGTTCGACACGCGCTTCCTGTCGGACCGGTTCGCAAGCGAGGCGGCGAGCGTCGTCGCCGCGCGCGGCGTCCCGGTGGCCCTCTCCCCCGCCCCGGTCCCGACGCCCGTCATCGCCTACGCCGTGGTCAGCGGCCGCCGCGCCGGCGGCATCAACATGACCGCCAGCCACAATCCTCCGGAGTACAACGGCCTGAAGTTCTCGACGGCCGACGGGGCCCCCGCCCGGCCCGAGGTGACGCGGACGATCGAATCGCTCGCGGGGGCCGGAGCCGGGGCGTCGGAGAGCGTGTCGAAGGGCTCCCCGGCCCGCGTCCGGACGCTCGACATGCGCGACGCCTACTTTCGCCAGATCGGGCGGCTCGTGCGCCTCAACCGGATCCGCCGGGCGAACCTCCGCCTGGGGTGCGACCCGCGGCACGGCGCGTCGATCGCCTACCTCGGAGGGCTCCTCGCCCGGGCGGCGCGGACGGTCGTCCCGATCCATGACAACCGGGACCCGTTGTTCGGAGGCGTCGGCCCGGATTGCGGCGAGCCGCAGCTGCGGCCTCTGGCGCGTCTGGTTCGCTCAAAGCGCCTGCACCTGGGGCTGGCGACCGACGGGGACGGCGACCGTTTCGGCATCATCGACAGGGGCGGAGGCTTCGTCTCGCCGAACCTGTTCCTGGCGGTGCTGGCCGACTATCTGATCATGGAGAGGCGCCTGCCGGGGGGCGTCGGGCGATCGGTCGCCACCACCCACCTGATCGACGCCGTCTGCGCCCTGCACGGAAGGCGGTTGTACGAGACGCCGGTCGGATTCAAGTACCTCGGCGAGCACCTGACCTCGGGCCGCACCTTCCTGGTGTGCGAGGAGAGCGCCGGTCTCAGCATGCGCGGCCACGTTCCGGAGAAGGACGGGATTCTGGCGGGCCTTCTCGCCGCCGAGATGGTGGCGGTGCGGCGCAAGTCGATCCGCGAGCAGGTGCGCGATCTGTTCAAGAAGGTCGGGCCCCTGCACAGCCGCCGCATCGATTATCATGTGGACGCGGCGGCGAGGGACCGCCTGGCGCGGCGGCTCGAAGACGTGCCGTCCTCCTTCGCCGGACGCCGCGTGGCGCGTCTCGACACGAGCGACGGACGGAAGATGATCTTCACGGACGGATCCTGGATCCTTCTGCGCCCGTCCGGTACGGAGCCCGTGGTCCGCTGCTACGCCGAGGCGCGCACGCCCGCCGCCCTGGCGTCGCTTCTCGCCGCGGCGCGCGATCTCGTCGCCTGAGGTCCAGCGGATGACTCGGATCAGGGACCTGGCCGCCCGCGAAATCCTCGACTCCCGGGGCAATCCCACGGTCGAGGTGGACGTCCTGCTCGAGGACGGAACACTCGGCCGGGCCGCCGTCCCCTCGGGCGCCTCGACCGGCTCACGCGAGGCGCTCGAGCTGCGCGACGGCGACTCGTCGCGCTTCCGCGGCAAGGGGGTTCTGCGGGCGGTCGAGAACGTCGTGAAGACGCTGTCCCCCGGCGTGCGCGGCCTGGATCCCCAGGCGCAGGAGGCGGTCGACGCCCGCCTGCGCGAGCTCGACGGGACGAAGGACTCCTCCCGACTCGGGGCGAACGCTCTCCTGGGAGTGTCCCTGGCGACCGCGCGCGCCGCGGCGGCGGCGCGGGGCCTTCCCCTCTATCGCCACCTCGGAGGAGAGGGCGCCCGCGATCTGCCGCTCCCCCTGTTCAACATCCTCAACGGCGGCGCGCACGCCGACAACAACGTCGACATCCAGGAGTTCATGGTGGTTCCGGTCGGGGCCCGCACCTTCCGCGAGGCCCTGAGGATGGGCGCGGAGGTGTTCCACGCACTTCGCGACATCCTGCGAGCGCGTGGGCTGCGGACGGGCTCGGGAGACGAGGGAGGCTGGGCCCCCGACCTCGGCTCGAACGCGGAGGCGGTGAACTCCGTCGTCGCGGCCATCGAGGCGGCCGGCTACCGGCCGGGAGAGCAGGTCGGACTGGCCCTCGACGTTGCGGCCACGGAGCTGCGCAAGGACGGGGCCTACACTCTGGCGGCGGAGAGCCCGCCCCGCCGCACGGCCGAGCAACTCGTCGCGTTCTACGCCGACCTGGTGCGCCGTCATCCTGTGGTGTCGATCGAGGACGGCATGGCCGAGGACGACTGGGACGGCTGGGCGCTTTTGACGCGCTCGCTCGGAGACGCCGTGCAGCTCGTGGGCGACGACCTGTTCGTCACCAACGCGGCCATCCTGCGGGAGGGGATCGAGAAACGGGTCGCCAACTCCATCCTGATCAAGCCGAATCAGATCGGCACCCTGACGGAGACGCTGCGCGCCATCGCCATGGCCCGCTCGGCCGGATACACGACGGTCCTGTCGCACCGCTCCGGGGAGACCGAGGACACGTTCATCGCCGACCTCGCCGTGGCTCTGAACCTCGGACAGATCAAGACGGGCGCGCCTTCGCGCGGGGAGCGCACGGCCAAGTACAACCAGCTCCTGCGCATCGAGGAGGAGCTGGCCGGCCGGGCGCGTTTCCCGGGGCGCGCCGCTCTGGCCCGCGGCGGATCGGCGTGAGGGGGGACGGATCGTGAGCGCCGCCGCGACGCCGCATCCCGTTGATTTGCGCCGCAAGGCGCTCCTCGTCCTGTTCTGGTTCGTGGCCCTGTCGCTTCTCTTCAACTCTCTGTTCGGCGACATGGGCCTCATCCAGGGGTATCGTCAGCGCCAGCTTCTGGCGCGCCTGCATCACGAAGTGGAGACGCTGCACCGGGTGAACGACCGGCTGGCGGCCGACATCGCCGATCTCCGCCACGATCCCTATCGCATCGAGCAGATCGCGCGCGAAGAGCTTGGCCTGAGCCGCCCCGGGGAGATCCTGTTCCTGTTCCAGGAGCCGGAGCTCGAAGCGACGCCGAACGATCGACCGATTCGTTGACAGCCCCGACCCTCCCTCCTATAATGCCGACTCCTGACGCGGGGTGGAGCAGCCTGGTAGCTCGTTGGGCTCATAACCCAAAGGTCGCGAGTTCAAATCTCGCCCCCGCCACCA
>DATFVU010000010.1:0-14100 GCA_035260145.1 Candidatus Polarisedimenticolia bacterium
GACAGCCGCGACCGCAGGGCCTCCAGCTCCGCGTCGCCCGCGGCGCCGCGCAGGTCGAGCTCCTGCGCCTGCTCCCGCCCCGCCCGCAGGCGCTCCTTGATCCGATCAATTTCCAAATCCAATGCGTGAATCTCCTCGCGCCGCGCGCGCGACGCGTCCTCGCCCGCATCGAGCCGCAGCCGCAGGCGCTCGAGGTCCGCCTCGTCCCCCGAGAGCGAGGCGCCCGCGCCCGCCTCCTGGGCGCGCACAGTCCGCAGAGCTTCCTCGATCCGCACCGCCTCCTCGTCCGACGCCGCCAGACGCTGGCGGGCCAGAAGGAGCCTTCGAGCACGCAGGTCATCGACCAGCCGCTGGTAGCGGCGGGCCTTCGCCGCCTGACGTCTGAGCGCGTGAATCTGCTTTTCGACCTCGGTGACGATGTCGTTGATGCGCAGCAGATTCGCCTGCGCCGCCTCGAGCTTCAGCTCGGCCTGATGGCGCTTCGAACGGTACCCGAGGATCCCGGCCGCCTCTTCGAACATGGCGCGACGATCCTTGGGCCGCGCCGTCAGGACCTGGTCGATCTTTCCCTGCTCGATGGTCGAGTACAGGCGCGAGCCGATGTCGGTGCGCGCCAGGAGATCCTGGATGTCCCTGAGGCGGCAGCGCTCGCCGTTCAGGACGTACTCGCTCTCACCCGAGCGGTAGATGCGGCGGGTGACGATGACCTCCTCGGGGATCTCCTCGATGCTCGTGATTCGCAGAGACGAGCGGTCCGGCGCATTCTCCGCCGGCGCGTCGCCCTCCGGAGCCGCGATCTCCTGCGCCCGCGCGATCGGCACCGCCCGATCGTCGGCCGGGACGGGCATCGGCCCCGCGACGGCCACCTCGCCGCCGCTCGGGGCGCCCCCGTGTCCGTTGCCGTGACCGTTGCCGTGTCCGTTCCCGCCGGTGGATCCATTGCCGTCCAGAAGCAGGTTCTTGAAGTGCAGCGAGACTTCGGCCATCCCGAGGGGCCTTCGACCCTCGCTGCCGTTGAAGATGACGTCTTCCATCCGATCGCTGCGCAGGGAGCTGGCCTTCTGCTCTCCGAGCACCCAGGAGATGGCGTCGCCGATGTTGCTCTTGCCACATCCGTTCGGTCCGACGACGGCCGTGATCCCCTCGGGGAACTCGAACCGGGTGCGGCCGTAGAACGACTTGAAGCCGAGAATTTCCATCCGGTCGAGTCGAAGGATGCGGGGCATCAGCGTCCTTTTTTCCAGCCGCGAGAGTGAGGGACCATCGAGTTCGGAATTCTAGCACAGCGAGGACGATCCGGCAGCGCCCGAAAGCCAAGATGTGGGGGTCGCCCGAACCGCCGGCCCAAAATGTTGGGAGTGACGACCGTCCCGGGAGGCGGCCGGAGCGGGCGCTCAGTACTCCCGGAAGAGCACGAAATCGGGCAGCGCCATGAGGGCGTCGCGCGCCGGGGAGCTGGCGAAGGGAAGCAGGGCCGCCTGCGCTCGACGGGCATACCTCACGGCCAGCTCGCGCGTCCGCTCGAGGGTGCGGGCGTTCCGCACCAGGGAGATGATCTCCTGGCGCGGCACGGTCCTGAAGTCGCGCTCCTCCAGGACGGTCTGCACCATGGCCCGCGCCCGGACGTCACCGCTTTCGAGCAGGTAGATGAGAGGCAGCGTCAGCTTCCCCTCCTTCAGGTCCGAGGCGACCGGCTTGCCGAGAACGCTTTCGCTGGCCGTGAAATCGAGCAGGTCGTCCACGATCTGAAAGGCCATGCCGAGGTTCATCCCGTACTCGGCCAGCGCCTTCACCCGCTCGGGGGACGCCTTCGCCAGCACCCCGGCCACGCGGCCGCAGCCCGCGAACAGGAAGGCGGTCTTGCGCCGGATGATCTCGAGGTGCTCGGTCTCGCCGATATCGATGTCCGACCGTCTCCGATCGGCGATCAGCTCCCCCTCGATCATCTTCAGCGTGATCTCGGCAAGTATCTTGATGATCTCGAGATCGTCGGCGGCGAGCGCCATGTTCATGGACTTGATGTACAGATAGTCGCCGAGCAGGACCGTGAGGCCGTTGCCCCAGCGGGCGTTGAGCGAGCCGCGCCCGCGCCTGAGCTCCGCCTCGTCGATGACGTCGTCGTGCACCAGCGTCGCGGTGTGGATGAACTCGAACACGGAGGCGAACATCACGTCCCGGTCGCCCCGGTAGCCGCAGAGCTGGGCGGACAGCAGGAGCAGGATGGGGCGAACACGCTTGCCGCCTCCGTCGGCGATGTAGCGGCCGAGCTCGTCGATGACGCCGACCTCCGATCGCAGGTGGCGCCGGCATTCCGCCTCGACCTGCTCCAGCTTGTCCCCCACCAGCAGCATGATCTCGGGGAGACCGGGGGGGAGCGCGCGCTCGTTCCGCGCAGCAACCGGAGCCGCTCCGGCCTGGCGCGCCGCGCCCCGCGCCCGCGTCGTCTTCAGTCCGGAAGCGAAATCGTTCACGGCTGCTCGTCCATTCGTACCGCCGGGATCGGCTCGTCCTTCCCGGGCTCACCGGCGGCGCTCTTCGGACCGCCCGGCAACCGACGCGTCTCGATGATCCGCGCGCCCTCGACGACGTACGACACCCCCGCCTTGTCGTAGGTCCAGAGCTCGCGACCGGGCCCCTCGGCCGCCTTGGCGGAGGGCAGGCCGAGCGAGCGCAGGACCTGCCCGACCTGACTGCCGGGAGAGTATGTCTCGAGCAGCGCCTTGACCTTCGGCCAGTCGGGCTGGAACCGCAGCGAGGCCGTCACCTGCACCGGCCGCCCTGAGTTCATTTTTTTCGACACGTCCCGGTCCTCCGGCAGGCGGTACTGCACCGCATCGAAGGTCTTCGGGTCGTAAAAGCGGAGGAAATAGTACGGGAAGGCGGGATCGAGCCGATAGTCGAACTCGAAGAATCCCAGGCTGTCGGTGGTGACCTTGGCGTCCTCGACGCTCTGATCGAGCGACCGCATGCCTCCGAGCTTCACGTAGGTGCGCGATTTCAACAGGCGCACCGCCTGGCCTTCCACCCCTTCTCCCGTCTCATCGATGACGCGGCCGCGCACGCTGACGTGCACCTCCTCCCCGGCGAGGACCGCCAGGGGAACGGCCAGGAGCCAGACGATGGTCGCGGCGCGCAGGAGGGGTCCCGCGGTTCTGCGAATCGTCCGGGCCGGCGGGGGTGTCACGCGCGTCTCCTCAGCGGTAGTTGGTGAACTGCATGTCGAAGGTCAACGCCGAATCGCGCAGCACTTTGATCGCTCCCTGCAGATCGTCCTTGTTCTTTCCTTTCACGCGCACCTGGTCGGCCTGGATCGAAGCCTGCACTTTGAGGCCGCTCGATTTGAGAATCTTCACGATCTCCTTGGCCTGTTCCTGCGGAATCCCCTGTTGCAGTACGACCTGCTGCCGCAGGCTGCCGCCGGTGGCCTGCTCCGGCGTCTTGAACGTCAGGCCCTTCGCCGGCACGCGCCGGGCCGCCAGCTTCTGGAGCAGGATCTCGGTGACCGCCTTCAGCTTGTACTCGTCGTCCGCCACGAGATGCACGATCTCCTTTTCGCGCCGGATGTCCGCGATGCTCCCCTTGAAATCGTAGCGCTGGCGTATCTCTTTAAGCGCCTGCTGCGTCGCGTTGTCGACCTCCTGCAGATCGATCTTCGAGACGATGTCAAAGGAGTTTTCGGACGCCACGACGTCCTCCGGGGGGAGAAGTGGGCGGCGATCTTAGCACCCTGATCCGCGCCATTGCAACATTTCGGGAGCCTCGCGCGCTTTCCGGGCCGGCGCACGAGGTCACGGCGGCGTGACTTCCTGGACTTCGACTCCCGGCGGCGCCTGGAAGCGGAACAAGGCGTCGTCGAGCGTCTCGACGCGGCGCATGCGATCAAAGCGGTAGGTGATCCGGCTTCCCAGCGGATCCACGATGGTCAGGGCGCGTACCAGGTGGTCCTCGGCGGGGACCAGAAGCAGCAGGTCGTATTCCGGACGGGCCGCGCGCGGCTTCAACAGAAGCGGCCGGGACCCTGTTGAAGTCGGAGGCCCCCAGCTGATCTCGAACGAACCGACCAGGTCGACGGGACCGAGGAGGAGCCCCACGCCGTTGCGCGTTCCCTGGGGATCGAGCGGTGCGACCAGGACCTGGCGCTCCTCCGGCAGATAGACGTAGCTCTTGCGCCCGTCGGCGACCGCCAGCTTTCCGGGGGGCTGGTCGTATTCCCAGCGCATGCGGCCCGGCCGCAGGAGGGACAGCGTTCCCTTCTCCACTTGAGGCCGCGGAAGGCCGGCCGATTCCACGGTCTGCGTGAACGAGGCCACCAGGCCGCGCACGCCGTTGAGCGCCTCCTCGACCGCCCGCGCCTCGGCGACGGCGTCGGCCGGCGGGGCCGGTGGGGCCTCGGCCCGCCTCGCGGCCGCGCCGGCGAGCGCCGCCACGAGAAGGATCGAGGCGCCGACCCGCGCCTCCCGGGAACCGATCGTCATGGCCTCCATCGTACACCGGGACGCACGGCTGCGTCCGGCTCCGCGCTGTCGGACGCTCCGCCGGAATCGACCGGCCCGCGCGCGCGTTGACTCCACCCGATGCGTGGGTTAGACTCCCGCCTCGCCCGCGCGCCGCTCCGGTTGCGGCGTTGCGCGAGCCGCCGGGGATTTTCGCACGACATGCGCTTCAAGAGACTTTCGCTGTGGATCGTCCTGGCGCTCGCGGCGCTCCTGATCGTGAACCTCGCCTACGTCTCCGCCGGTGATTTCGCCGTTCGTGAGGGACCCGGCGGCTCGATGGAGCCCCTCGGACCCGGCCTGCACCTGAGGGTGCCCCTGGTCCACCGCATGTACGTCTACGACACGACGCCGGTGGTCCTCGACGGCCCGGTCGAGGTGGTCACCAAGGACTCCGCCACGTTTCGCTTGCCCGTGTACGTCGCGGGACACGCCTCGCAGGGGGACATCCTCACCTTCCACCGCAGCCGCAGCGGACGCGAGCCGCGGGTGTTCATCGAGGAAAGGCTCAGGGCCGCCGTGGTCTCGGCCGCGCGGACGTTCAACGCCGATCAGCTGCTGTCGCCGCAGATCGAGCGTTACATGGGCCCGCTGGTGTCGTCCGACCTGATCACGCGCGGCATCGCGGACGACGGGCTTCGCGTCCAGCGCCCGGATGCGCGCGTCGTGTTCAACGCCGTGGTCGACTACCTGAAGCGCGGATTTCACGCCTCGGCGCGCGCCCTGGCGGAGCGCTCGATTCAGGCCGACCCGACCCAGGCCCTGTACATCTCGGCGCTGGGCGAAGTCCTGGAGGCCGAGGGCAAGAAGGACGAGGCGGAGCAGAAGTACCTCGAGGCGCTGTACGCCGATCCATCGGCGCTCGAGCCGATGAGCCGGCTCTATCTCATGTACCAGACGACGCAGGAGCCGGAGAAGATCATGAAGCTCGAGCGACTGCTCGTCGCCAGCATCGAGAAGAAGAAGGACTCCCCCGTCCACTACGACTGGCTCGGGCAGGTCTATCTTCGCGAGGCCCGTTACGACAAGGCCCGGCAGGCCTTCCAGACGGCCATCGGCCTGGCTCCGACGGAGGCCTCGTTCCGAGTCAATCTTGGCGGCCTCGAGGCGAAGCAGGGGAAGTACGATGACGCGCTGGCCGCTTTCCAGAAGGCCCTCGAGCTGAAGCCGGATCACCAGCTCGCCCTGTTCAATCTGGGAACGGTGTACGCTCTGAAGGGAGACATGGACAAGGCGCTGGATGCGTTCCAGCGGGCGGAGCGCGCCGGCCCCCCGAGCCACACCCTGCTGAATTCCATGGCGCAGGTCTACGAGCAGAAGGGGCAGCTCGGGCGCGCCGCGGAATACCTGCGGCGGTCCCTGGAGCTGCGCCCGAACCAGCCCGATCGGCGGGCGATGTTGAAAAGGATCGAGGCGCAGCTCAAGAAGAAGGCGTGATCGCGGCCCTGCGCCTTCGCCGCGATCGCACGATGGTCAGCACGACGTAAAGGCCGACGAAGACGGCGATCCCCCAGACATAGCGCCGGAAGACCTGGCGCACGTCCTCCCAGGTCGTCCCCAGGCTCGACCCCCCCCAGGCCAGAAGCGCCACCCACAGCACGTTGCTCGCGGTCGAGTAGATGGCGACCGGGCGCGGGTCCATCCGGCCGATCCCGGCGGCGTACAGGAAGAAGCCGCGCAGCCCCGGCATGAAACGGTTGATCGCCAGGAGTCTCGGGCCGAAGCGGGCGAACCAGCTCTCGACCTTGGCGAGCTCGTCTTTCGCCCAATCGGACTTCAGAAAGAAATACGACCTCCCCAGCCGCCTGCCGAGCGCATAGGCGGTCAGGGCCCCCAGAACGCTTCCGCCCAGGGCGGCCGCCGTGACCGCCGGCATGGAGACGGCCCCGGTCGACGCCAGGAAGAAACCGAACAGCATCGTGGAGTCGCCCGGCACGGGAGGGAACACGTACTCGAGCCAGGCCAGGAGCAGGACCAGGACGAGCGCGGCCCACTCGTGTGCGGCCATGGCGTTGTGCATCGTGTCGCCCATGGCCCGGTCAGATCTTCTCGATCAGGTCGCCCAGGAAGGGAATCACCCAGCGCTCGCCGCGCATCGCCTTGATGATGCACACGATGGCGACCGCGCCGTACAGAAGCACCAGATTGATCAGGCCGAAAGCGAACAGCCACGCGAACACGCGGGTGATGGTGGCGAGCACGGCGCCCACGAAGATCACCCCCAGGAACACCAGACAGGCGACACCGCACAGGATCAGTCCCTGCTTGGCGTGCCAGCGCACGTATTCGCGGCGCGTCACCAGGAAGGGCACGATCGCCAGGACCCAGAGGTAGGAGAAGACCAGCATGACCTTGTCCTCCTCGTTCAGGTCGTCGGGCGTGACCTGGGCCTCCTCCGCGGTGAGCGTGTCGTCGGTCATCGGGCAGGAACTCCTGAGGGCGCGCGGCACATCGAGGACGCTGTTTTATAATGTCGGGCCTCGCGAATGTCAAGGAGCGCCATGGACACGCTGACGCCGATGCTCCGCCAGTACCGCTCGATCAAGGCGGAGCACCCGGACGCCATCCTCATGTTCCGCCTCGGCGACTTCTACGAGATGTTCTATGACGACGCGCTGGTGGCGTCGAAGGCGCTGTCGCTGACGCTGACCTCGCGCGGTCGCGGGACGCGGAACGAGGCGCCGATGTGCGGCGTGCCGTATCACGCGGCCGACTCCTACGTGGCGCGACTCATCGGCCAGGGACACCGCGTCGCCATCTGCGATCAGGTGGAGGATCCGCGCGCCGCCAAGGGGATCGTGAGGCGCGCGGTGACCCGCGTCGTCTCGCCCGGGACGGTCACCGATCCGTCGCAGCTCCGGGCCGCCGAACCGAATTACATCGCGGCGATCCGGATCGACCGCGATCCCGGGAGTGGCGACGGCGGCGCCTTCGGATGCGCCTACCTCGATCTCTCCACCGGCGACTTCCGTCTGTCGGAGCATCGCGGCGCCGCGGCCCGGGATTCCCTGGCCGCGCAGGTGGCCCTGTTCCGGCCGCGCGAGATCCTGCACCCCGAGGATGTGTCCCTCGGGCGCCTGCTTCCCGACGAGTCGCTCGAGGGGGTCCTGACGCGCGCCGTTCCGGGCTGGACGCTGGCGGCCGGCGCCGCGTCGAGGCTTCTGAACGAGGTCCTGGGAACGGCCTCGCTTGCGGGATTCGGGATCGAGGGCCGCGATCTGGCGGTGGGCGCGGCCGGGTCGCTGCTGCACTACCTGCAGGAATCCCACAAGGCCGAACTCCGGCACGTCACGCGCGTCGTGTGGCACGACCCGGGAGAGGCGATGGTGCTCGATGCGACCACGCGGCGCACGCTCGAGGTGGCCGAGAACGCGCGTGACGGCGGGCGCGACGGAACGCTGTTGTCGATTCTGGATCGCACGGAGACGGCGATGGGAGGACGCCTGCTGCGCGACTGGATTCTGCGCCCGCTCCTGTCAGTCACCGCGATCGAAGAGCGCCTGGACGGCGTCGAGCATCTCCTGGAGCGCCCGGGAGAGCGCGCGGCGCTGCGCGCCCGCCTGGCGAACGTGCACGATATCGAGCGTCTCCTGGCGCGCTGCGCGCTCGGCTCGGCCACAGCGCGGGATCTCGTGGCGCTGCGCGATTCGCTCGGCGTTCTGCCGGAGATCGCCGCCTACGCGGTCGCCTTCACGGCACCGCCCCTGGCCCGGGTCATGGCCGGCCTGGACGCGCTCGCCGATCTGCACGCGTCCCTCCAGGCGGCGCTCGTGGACGACCCTCCCGCGACCGTCCGTGAAGGCGGGCTTCTGCGTGACGGCTACAGGCCGGAGCTCGACGATCTGCGTGCGATCCGGAGGGACAGCCGGGCCTACCTCGCCGCGATCGAGACGCGGGAGAGGGAGCGCACCGGAATCGCCTCGCTCAAGGTGCGTTACAACAAGATCTTCGGCTACTCCATCGAGATCAGCAACGCCCACCGCAAGGCGGTGCCTTCGGACTACGAGCGCAGGCAGACGCTGGTCGGCGCGGAGCGCTACGTCACCCCCGAGCTCAAGGAGTACGAGTCCAGGGTCCTGACCGCGCAGGAGCGTATCGAGGGCATGGAGTACGAGATGTTCGTGGCGCTGCGCGACGAGGTGACCCGGGCGGCGCCGCGTCTGCGCGCGACCGCCGCGGCTCTCGCGACGCTCGACGCGCTGGCGGCCTTCGCCGAGGCGGCGTCGCTGAACGGCTACCGCCGGCCGATCGTCGACGACGCGCTCCGTCTGCGGATCGTCGAGGGACGGCACCCGGTGGTGGAGCGCCTCCTGGAGAACGAGCGTTTCGTCCCCAACGACTGTCTGATGGACGTCGAGTCGAGACAGATCCTGATCCTGACCGGTCCGAACATGGGCGGGAAATCCACCTACCTGCGCCAGGTCGCGCTCATCGCCCTGATGGCCCAGGCCGGCTCGTTCGTGCCTGCGGCCGAGGCGGAGATCGGCCTGGTCGACCGGATCTTCAGCCGCGTCGGCGCCACCGACAATCTGGCGCGCGGTCAGAGCACCTTTCTGGTGGAAATGATCGAGACCGCCAATATCCTCAACAACGCCACGGTCCGATCGCTGATCCTGCTTGACGAGGTCGGTCGCGGGACCTCGACGTTCGACGGCCTGTCGATCGCCTGGTCGGTGGCCGAGTACCTGCACGATGCGCCGGCGGTCGCGGCGCGCACGCTCTTCGCCACGCACTATCACGAGATGATCGAGCTGGCGCTCCTCAAGCCCCGCGTCTGCAATCTGACGATGGCCGTCCGCGAGTGGAACGACACGATCGTCTTCCTGCGCCGCGTGCTGGATGGGGCGGCCGATCGATCGTACGGGATTCAGGTCGCCCGCCTCGCGGGCCTGCCCCGCGAGGTCATCGAGAGGGCGAGAGAGGTGCTCCTCAACCTGGAGCGGGAGGAGCTGTCGCGGGACGGCCGCCCCAAGCTCGCGCGAGGTCGCGGCCTGCCGCGGCCGGAGCGGGCGGCCGCAGCACAGGAAGGCGACGCCGGCGCGGTCGACCCGCAACAGACGCCCGCGCCGTCACAGCTCGGACTGTTCGCCCCCGAGGAGGATCCGATTCTGGAGGAGATCCGCAACGCGCGCATCGACCAGATGACGCCGATCGAGGCGCTGAATTTCCTGGCCGCCCTGAAGGCGCGCCTGCTCTCCTGAGCCGCGGGTGCTTTCAGATATCGATGGCGCCGTTCAGTCTCGAGAAGGTCGGGATGGTCATCTCCAGGCCGGCCATGTGGTAATAGCCGCCCGCCTGGCCCGGCTGCACGATGAAGCGAATCTCAATCCCCTTCTCGCGCGCCTTGTGGTACACCTCCGTCGCCGCGCTGGCCACGCTGTCGTCGGCCAGAAGCGACTCGGTCAGGTCGACCACGACACGGCGGGCTCCGGATTGCAGGAGGCCGTCGGCCGCTTGAAGGAACCTCTTGTGCGGCTCCCCCGAAACGAACTTCCCTCGCACCTGCAGGATCTGCCAGTCGGCCATGGAGCGGGTCTCGATGTGGCAGGGCCCGCGGCGACGCAACCAGGTCAACCCTGTCATGGGTGGCCCTCCTCGGTGATCGCGGCAACGGCCTGACACCCGGAGCATGAGGCGGGATTCCAGGAGGAATGACGGGGTCCGGGGTCGCGGCGTCCCCGATCAGGGAGCATTCATACTCCTCCAGGGGGAGAGCCGTCAAGCGAGGCGGCGGCCCCCCGGGCGGGGCCGGACGCTAGAAGCTGGCCAGGGCCTCGCGCTCGTCGCGGTAGATGTCGAAGATCTCCTGGAGCTTGGTCAGGATGAGCAGGTCCTGCACCTTGCCGTTCGGGTTCAGCAGCCTGAGCGAGGCGCCCTTCTCCCGGGCGCGTTTGTAGCACGCCACCAGCTCCCCGATCCCGGCGCTGTCCATGTACGAGACGCCCCCCAGGTTCAGCACGATGTTCTTCCGTCCCTCGTCGAGCAGCGAGTTGACCGCCTGGCGCAGCTTGATGTCGCCTTCGCCGATGGTGATCTTCCCGGAGAGATCGACGACGGTCACTTTTCCGTGGTGCCTGGCGTTGGCCTTCATCCCTTCCTCCGCTTGATGACCTCGGCGCCGCGACCGGCGCGCCCGGCCGGCAGGATCCTCTTCTCTAGAACGACCTCGGTCCCCTTGCCCCGGCGGCGCTGGAACTCGACCCGGTCGACGAAGTGATTCATGAAAAAAATGCCTCGCCCGCTGGTGCGGAAAATATTTTCCCTATCGAGGGGATTGGCGGTGTGGCTCCAGTCGAAACCTGCGCCCTGATCCAGGACGCGGACCCGGAACAGACCGTCATCCTGCTCGAAATTCACCTCGATCTGTTTGCTCGCGTCCATCGCGTTGCCGTGCTTGATGGCGTTGATGACCGCCTCGCGCACCGCCAGGGCGATGTTCAGCGCCATCGGCTTCGCGAACCCCATGGCGCGCGCGAGCCCCTCGGCCATCTCGTGGACCAGGTCCACGTAGGCGATACGGCTCTCGAGCCTGAGCCTGACGTTTCTTCCCACGCCGGACGGACTCTCCGGGCGGCCCGGGTCGGGACGCAGGTACCGTTTGCGTCCACGCCTGCCGCGGCCGCGCCTGGCCCTCTGCCTCGAACGCTGACTCCTGATGACGATGGCCTTGGCGATGGTAGCCAATGCGGCCGCGAAGTGTCAAACGGGGACGCCCGTTTCGACAGGGGGCCCGAGACGCTTCGCCTCCGGCCCTCAGGGGGACATCGAGTAGACCCGATACTCTCCCCGAGCATAGACCTGGGAAAGGCACGTCCACGAGTCGAGGCCGGAGAGACGAGGAAAGTCCCGCGTGTCCGGAGGGCCCATCACCAGGGCCGACACCCGCAGGGACTTCAGGAGATCGCAGGCGCGCCCCGGGTCGGCGGTCGAGAAGGCCTCGCTCAGCGACGCCATGCGCTGTTCGAACTCCTCCGGGTCGGAGTAGAACAGGCGCGCCGTCCAGGTGTCCGACAGAACCGCCGGGTGCCCGCTCAGGTAGACGAGATCCGGATTGTTCCGCAGAGGAGATCCCTGCACCAGCCGCCCCGGCGCGACGTGCTCCCGGACCCATCGCCCCGCGGCCACTTCGTCGGGGGGGAGCGTCGGTTTCGCCAGGGCGGCGCCGAAAGCGAACCAGACGACCGAGAGAGAACCGAGCCCCAGGGCGGCCAGCGAGCCGTAGTGGAGAATTCGAGTCAGGGGCGTCGCGACGGCACGCGATCCCCCGAGGCGACTCAATGCCACGCCGCCGAGGACGGCCAGGCAGAGCCACGAGAGCATCGAGACGCGCATGGCCAGATCGTTGTTCTCGCCCGTCGAGGCGACCAGGCCGACCAGGGGCAAGCTGACGGCACCCATCGACAGGAATGGGGCCAGCTCGCCCCCTCCGCTCCCACGCCGGCGCCAGAGGACCAGACCCGCCAGACCCAGGATGAGGGCCGGCCCGAACTCCACGATGAACTGCAGAGGAACGAGGGGCCCCGGTCGAGCCCAACGAAACTTGTCGACGTCTCGCCGTCCGCCCGCGTACAGGTTCAGCACCGGCAGACTGAGGACGATCGCCAGTCCCGCGGCCACGGCGCTCCTGAGCAGGACACCGCGACCGCTCCGGAATCGGGAGGCGACGAATCGGACGCCGTCGATCCCCCGCAGCAATACCAGGGTCGCGGCGCCCCCCAGGGCCACATATCCGTTGTAACCGGCCATGGCCGCCAGGCAGATTCCGGCCGCCACCAGGGACCCGACGTCGGACCCTGCCCTCTTCAGATGGATCAGGGCCAGAAGGAAAACGACCATGGCCGCCACGGCGTGTGACGACCAGTAGAAGTTGGCGAAGAAGGTCGGCACCAGCATCCCGCGGTTGGACACCCAGCCATCCACGTTCCAATGGCTCAGGAAGAAGGCGATCGGCCCGTGAACTCCCTCTTTCTCGCTGAGCGCCTTGACGACCATCGGCACCAGATCGAAGCCTCCGACGAGGCTGACGAACGGCAACGACAGAAGGGCGATTCGATCGTCGTCAAAGTGCTCCGACACGGCGCGGTGGAACGTGAAGAGAAAGACGGCCGCCAGAAGAAGCGTGAACGACGAAATGAGCAGATAAGCGGAGGCGCCCTGTCCGGCCATGGCCAGGACCGCCGCCAGGAGGATGTGAAAATAGGTGTGGTAGTAGAACGGGGAATCGCTCGCCAGGAACGGATTGCGTGGCGGCAGCCCCCGGGACGCGATCGACTCCGCGATCGCCAGATGATTGTTCAGGTCCCATCCCTTGACGCGCGTCTCGCCGCCTTCGGGCGTCGGACCGATGGCCAGGGTCGGAGCCAGGAGAACGAGCGTCAGGATCACGACCGCGAGGAGGGCGCGCGGCGTCCTGTCGCCTGCGGGTCCGAAGGGGGCCGGGGCGCGGAGCGCGCCCAGGCCGAGCAGCGCGAGCGTGACGCCGGCCAGGACACCCACTAGATGCGGCCGGTCGAACGGCAGGGCCGCGCCGGCAAGACGGAGAGCGAGCGGAACCACGGCGAGCGAGGTGGCGACGCAGTGCGCGACGTCCGTCAGACGATCGATCCGCGCGGGAGCGTCGAGACACAGCAGCAGGGCGTAGCCGGGCAGAAAGAGGGCCAGGACCGCGCCCGACAGTGCGCCGGGCAGCCATCCCGGAAAGAGCGAGAGAGCGCCGGCGAGGGCGAACAGGGCGAATCCGGTCAAAAGCGGACGCCCGGCCGGCGTCACGGCGTTTCCACGGCGCCGGGCGGGTCCGCAGAGTCGGCGCGGGGGACGAAGAGATAGGCGGCGGCACGGTAGGCCTCGAGGCGTCTGTTTTCCACGAACCGGGGCGAGAGCGCCGACAGCTCGGCCCGCCGCTCGGCGCTCCAGCCGTGCGAGAACACCAGCCACCATCGCGATCGCGGAGCGGCGGCCATCAATTGGTTGGCCTCGGAGAGATAGTCCCGAATCACCGATTCTTTCCCCTCCACCACGCGCGCGGGGTCGCCGCGATAGTAGAAGCGGAATTGCGGGAGCGCGTCCCGGTTGACCAGGATCCGATCCTCCGGAAGCGCAGCCTCCTGAAGCGCCTGCATCACCGGGCGCATCTCCTGACCTCCGGGCTCGGTGTGGTAGCGGTAGAGAAAGATCCCGCAGCCGGCGGCGATCATCATCAGGACGGCGACGGCCGGCGCTCCGCGCAGGCGATGGCGCAGCGACTCGATGCCGGCGGCGCACAGGACGTAGAAGAGGGGTGCGACGAACAGCATCTGCCGGGTTCCTCCGTAAGGGTAGAGCCGAAAGGCGGAGGCGGCGGCCGCCGACGCCAGGCATCCGGCGAAGACGACGCCGAGGTCGGCGCCGGTCCTGTGCCCGCGCAGGTGGAAGACACCCAGGACGGCCAGGGATCCAAAGATAAGACCCGTCCCGATGTGAATGAAGGAAAGAAAGGCAAAGAGATCCAGGGTCCCCCGGATCAGGAAGCCCGCGGCCGGCCAAGGATCGAGTGGAAGGAACTTGTCCTCATAGAAGGAGGCCGGCGTCCCCTGCGTGAGCTGCACGGGCAGGGACAGCAGATACCAGG
>DATFVU010000011.1:0-14142 GCA_035260145.1 Candidatus Polarisedimenticolia bacterium
TTAGGGATCTTGCCGGACGAGCGAAGTCCGTGTCCCGTTTGACCAAGATTGACAATTGAGACGTCCCTTTTACATTCCCTCCCCCTATCCTTCCGCGGCCATGCTGTTCATCGCTGGGTGCTCGAAGCGCGTTGTGCGCCCGCTCGCTCTTACATCCGCGCTTCTCTGCGCGGGCGCGGCGACGCTGGGCGCCGGCGCCAGCGACGGTCAGCAAACCTCCGGTCGCGATCTGCTGGATTACGGGCCGCACGCGGTGGGGTTCCGAATCATCTCCAAGAAGGATGCCTCGCGCGAGTATTTCCTTCCCGGTTCCACGGACGACTCACCCGGAGGCTACGGCCCTCGAGCCGTTCAGATCGTCGTCTGGTATCCGGCAACGGGGGCCACCGCCATAGGGGCCATGACCTTCAAGGACTATGTTCTCGCCGGCGCCGAGGAGGAGGTGTTCGGACCGCCGAGCCGGGCCCGGCGGGACAAGGCGCTCGAAGAGTTCCGGCGCGACACCCTCTCCCAGGGGGCCGATCCGCGGGATCTGGATCGACTACTCGATTCGAAGGTGCGCGCCTCGCGCGACGCGCCGCCCGAGGCCGGGTCTTTTCCGCTCGTCCTTTACGCGCACAATTTCACCTACGAGAAGAGCGTTCTCTGCGAGTACCTGGCGAGCCACGGATTCGTCGTGGCCTCCGTCCCTTACCTCGGCACCTACGAACGCGATCCCGACGTAGGAGTCACCCTGCTTGAGACGGAGATCCGCGACCTCGAGGTCGCCCTCGACGTCCTGTCGGGCGACGCGGGGTCCGGAAATCGTCGCGTCGGCATCGTGGGGATGAGCTTCGGGGCGCTGAGCGCCCTCGGGTTTCAGATGCGGCATCCGCGCGTCGCCGCGGTCGTCAGCCTGGATGGAGGCATCGGTTCGGCCACCGATCCGTACATGTTGAAGCAGAGTCCGTTCTACTCGCTGGAGCGCGTCCGCGCGCCGCTCTTGCACCTCTACGGCACGGACGTGGCGGGGACCGATCTGACGTTCGTGCGCGGCCTGAAGTATTCCGAGCGCTGGCTGGTCGGCTTCCCCGGGCTGCGTCACGGTGATTTCGCGGGCTACGGCATCCTGACGGTCGCCGTCCCGAAGATCCGCGGCGAGGCTCCCGCGAACGTGCCAGCGGCGACCGCCCGGGCCTTCAGTTACGTCGCACAATTTCTGCGGCGCTATCTCGTCCCCGAGGCTAGGGACCGCGGGTTCGCGGCCGAGGATCTCAAGATCGAGCACCTCCGCGCGACTACCGCGCCGCCACGCCTGGAAGAGCTCAGGGTCAAGCTGCGCAAGGAGGGGATGACCGGCCTGGTCGTCCTGCACGACGCTCTCCACCGCGACGACCCCCAGCCGTTCGGCCAGGACACGTACAGGCTCATCGGAAGCTGGCTCCTCGAGCAGGGGCGCGCTTCCGAGGCGCGGCAGTGGTTCCAGCTCCAGATCGGAGACTACCCGGCCTCCGCCCAGGCGCATTACTTCTACGCGGTGTCGTCTCAGCGCTCGGACAACCCGAAGGCGGCGCGCGAGCACTTCGAAAAGACCCTGGCCCTCCTCGAAAGCGACGCCGACCTGGACGCACCGGTCCGCGAGCGCCTCTCGAAACGCGCCTCAGCCGCTCTCAAGAACCTGCCGCGCTGACGGGCATTCAATTGTTGACAACGATCGTGACTGAGCGTAGAAGACAGTCAACACTGCAGACTCCTAACACGAGCCGGACCCTCAAGCGTGAAGGTTCCGCTCAAGGCAGGCAGCCTGCGGCGGATGCGGAAGTGGTACGCCCGCCGTGGCGGGTAACGGTCGCAAATCACCGTCAATAGTTGCATTCAGACCGGCACGCCGCCGGAGTGGAGGAGTGTGTGTCCAATCCGCTGCCGAACCGTAACGCCGAGAAGGATCGCCTGAGCGCGATCATCGAGCAAAAGATCCTTCAGGTTCTTCCCGTAGCCCGCACCGACAAGGCCAACTCCGTCAACCCACCGATCCAGTTCCATCGACGCTCGTTGCCGACTCGCCCACCAATCGAGGACTTCTAGATGGGGGCATTCGTGGTGATCGCCGCCATCGAGCGCTCGTGCCGGGAGGACAGCGTCAGGATCGACGTCGTGGCGCCGATGAGGGCCATCAGCATGTCCTCCTGCGCGTCCCAGGGATCTCCCTGCATGCCGAGCCACTCGGGGCCGCTGGTCGGGTAGAACTTCACGACGATCCACCACTCCAGGATCTCGTAGAAGGCGCTGAACGCCAGGCAGACGCTGACGCACAGGAGACCCAGGAGCCACCCCGGGCGCAATCCGCCGTAACGCCGCAACAATTCGCGCACGAACATCGCCGGAATGAAACCCTGCGCCAGGTGGCCGACGCGGTCGTAGTGATTGCGCGACAGGTGCAGGGCATCGCGCAGCCAGTTGAACAGCGGCATTTCGGCGTACGTGTACTTGGCGCCGCAGGCCAGGATGACGAAGTGAATCGCGGCCAGGACGTAGACGAGGCCCGAGAGGCGCCACAGGCCGCGCGTCGCGATCAGGAAGGCGACACCCAGAAGGCCGAGCGACAGCTCGAAGAACCAGACGCCGTAGTCGAGCGGGCGGATGGCCGACCAGACGAACGCCGCGGCGACGGCGCACAGGAACGCAGCGTACGGATCGATCCGGTGCACCTACAGCGCGCTCTCTTGCTTGTGCACGCTGGCTCCCAGTTCCTGCAACAACGCCAGGATTGGCTCCGGCTCGAGCATCTCCGGCGGCAGGACGCCGCGCGCGGCGATCCGGCCGGTGACGAGAGCCAGCGCCCCGGCGGCGGCGCCGGTGCCGGTCAGGAAGGCGGTGGCGGTCATCTTCATCCGGCGGAACGCCTCGTCGTGCGTCATCGCGGAATAGAGAACGTGGCGCACGCGGCGTCCCGCCTTGCGCCCGTCCACCTCGACCAGAATGATCGCCGCGCCCTGGATCCTGCCGCCGAGCTCGGCGGGCTGCGGCAGGACCGCGGCCAGAACCGATAGCGGCGTGACCTCGCCGCCGCGCACGCGCACGCGATCGCGGCGCGTCATGCCGATCCGGTCCAGGAAGGCGAGCTGCCTCTGCATCTCGTCCGGCACCGCCAGCTTGAAGTCGACGAAGCGCACCCCCTTGCCGATGAAGCGCGGCAGCGTGTCCACCTCCTCGTGGCTCATGCTGTAGACGACCTGGGGTCCGACCGGCTCGGGGAACGGATAGACCTCGCGGTTCGACCAGGCGGGGACCTCCTTCCGGGCGCCGTCCTCGAAGTAGATGGCAGGGGAGACCGCCTCCTCGATGAAGGTCTCGGTGGAGAACAGGCAGGCGAGAGGATATTCGTCCCCGGTCGAGAACTCGCCGTCGCGCACTTTGATCGATTCCACCTCGTCGAGCCGGTCGGCGGCCCAGCGCGCGAAGATGTTGCTGATGCCCGGGTCTTCCCCCATGCCGTGGATGGCCGTCAGGCCGGCCTTCTTCCAGGCGGCGTCGTGGGCCAGCTCGTCCCCGCCGCCGCTCGACAGGTCGAGCAGGTGGCAGCCGGCCGCAAGGGTCGCCTTCATGATCGCCTCGTTGTGGATCGGCAGGACGGCGCTGACCACGAGGCCGTGGCCGCTCAGGGCCGCCTGAAGCGAGGTGTTGTCGGCGGCGTCGATTCGCTTCACCGACACGTTCCCTTTCAGCTCTTTGGCCAGCGTCTCGGCCCGCCGCGTGTCCATGTCTCCGAGGGTCAGCGACTCCACGGCGCGGTGCCCTGCGAGGTGCCTGGCGACGACCGTGCCGATGGCCCCCACTCCCAGCTGCAGGACCTTCATGATGTCCTCCTCACGATGATGATTCCGCTTCGTCGCCGCTAAGGAGATCCCTGGCGCGCCGGCACAGGTCGGCCGCGCCATCGAACGCCTCGACCAGCTGGCGCTCGTAGCGTGGAATCGATTCACGATCCCCCGCCTGGATCGTCTCGAAGATCCGCGGCAGGACTTCCGAACGATACGTCGGCTGCGGCGCGTAGATCAGGTGCTTGAAGAACGGCCTCCCCTTGAGCCCTTCCCCCTCGGTCATCGCCCGCTCGACCTGAAGCAGAAGGTCGTTGATGGCGCGGGCCGTCTCGTCGGAAATGGCCGACCCCGAGTCCTGCCGCCTTTCGAGCGCCGACTCGAATTTCCTGGCGGCCGACAGCCACCGCCGGGAGGCGGCGCGCGCCTCGGAGAGGCGGAGCGGGGGCATCTCGTCCCCCGGGACCGCGCCGTCCGCGGCCATCTTCTCGACGCGGGCGATCGAGGCCGGTATCGATCGCGCGTAGTCCGAATAGCGCATCGGCAGCACCTGTGTCGTGGCCAGCCTCCAGGCGACGAGGGTCCAGAGGCGCGCCAGGGTCGTGTTGTGGCGAAACCCCGGGTCCCCTATGCGACTCACCCAGAAATAGTCGTCGTACTGCGAATGATACACGCCGTACGGCCCGTCGTACGCCAGGTCGATGCAGGACATGCCGATGTGCTCCTGGAAGGCGGTGTAGTCGGTGGCCCCCACGATCTCCTCGACCTCCGGCACGCCGCTCCTGTAGCGGGCGGCCCAGGCGTCGTAGAGAGTTCCGGCTCCGTCAGGATTGGGCACGGCGCGCGTCGCCTCCCTCAGGAAGTCTGCGAGCGCGGGGGTGGCGCCGCCGCCGAACTGCGGCCCGGCGGCCCCTTCGTCGACGTTGATGTAGACGACACCGTCGCGCCGCAAGCGCTCGCTCTCGTCCTTGACCCAGGAGGTCGAGCCGCCGAGGAGATCCTCCTCGGCGTCCCAGTTGGCGAAGACGATGGTCCGGCGCGGCCTGTGGCCTGTGCGCAGCGCCGCCCCGAGCGCGCGCGCCGTCTCGAGAAGAGCCGCGGTCCCGCCGCTCGGATCGACGGCGCCGTACACCCAGGCGTCGCGGTGATTGCCGAGCACGATCCACTTGTCGGGCTCTGAGTCGCCCCGAATGAATCCCAGGACATTGCGCATGGTGCCGATGCGCTCGCGATTCTCGACGCGCAGGCGCACCTTCATCGGCCCCGGCCCGGTGTGATAGGGGAAGCGCAGGCCGCCCTGCCAGCCGGCCGGCACCGCGGACCCCGACAGGCGCGACAGGATCCGGGCCGCGTCCTCGGACGAGATCGGGATCGAGGGGATTTTCGGAAGCTGCCGGTCGCGAGTCTTCCCCTCCGTCCAGGTTCCATCGGCGCGCTTCTTCCAGTGGAAGGTGAACGGCTCTCCCGGGCCGAGCCAGTCGTAGACGATCGAGCCGAGCTGCAGGTGGCTCGGCGGACCCCACGGGCCCCGGGGATAGATTTCGCCGCGCCCGGAACCGTCGTCGATAGGGTCGGAATAGAGGATGCAACCGGCGGCCCCGCGTGACTCGGCGAGATAGATCTTGTAACCGCGGTAGGAATAGGGCTCGGAGTGGCGCATCAGCACGATCCGGCCGCGCACGTCGATCTTCATTCTGTCGAGCGCCGCGAAGTCCTCCGGGCCGCCGCTGTTGGCGTACACCACCTCGGCCGTGACGTCCCCGCTCTTCGCGTAGGCGTGGTAGGGGACGAACCGCCCGTCGCGATACAGGCGGCTGTCCTTGTCGGCCGGCTCGGGATCCTCCGCCAGCTTGAGCCGGACGCCCGGGGACCCGAGAATCTCGATCGAGGCCGACACCGGGCGCGACAGCAGGGCCGGCGTATCGTGGAAGCGCACGTCCTCGAGGCCGTACTCGACGAATTTCCCGCGGACGTAGTCGGCCAGGAGCATGTTGCGGGGCGAGCCGGCCGGATGCGGCTCTTCCGTCAGAAGCGCGAGATGACGGGAGAAGCTTGCGGCATCGGGAGTGGCGAGGAGCATCTCCTCGATCCCGGCGGCCGGTGTCCCGCCGGCGTTCGAGCCCGGCAGCGAGCCGGCCGCGAGCGCAGCCGCAAAGGTCGTTCCGAGGATCGTTTTGCCGGCGGGCATGCGCCTCTCCCGAATAGGCGTACCACAGGACGAAAAAAGGGCCGGGTCCACGGGGCGAAGGAGGCCCGGCGTCGCCCGATCCGCTATCATAGGCGTCCTTCGTTTAAACCGAGTCACGGGAGGTCACACATGGCCACGTTCGAGAGAAACGCCCACATCGATTGGGAGGGTCCGGTCAAGGAAGGGAAGGGGGAGATCAAGGCGGGGACGGGTGCGTTCAGCCTGCCCGTCACCTTCCTGGCCCGCGTCGAGCAGCCGGGCGGCAAGACCAGCCCCGAGGAGCTGATCGCCGCGGCGCACGCCGCCTGCTACGCCATGGCCTTGTCGGCCACGCTCGGCCGCAAGAACGCCCGGGCGCGGAAGCTGCACGTGACGGCCACGGTCGGCGCCGATTTCGGCGAGGGCGGGCTGAAGATCCAGACGTCGCGTCTTCAAGTGACGGCCGAGGGGCTCGAGGGGATCAACGCCGCGCAGTTCTCGGACATCGCGAAAGAGGCCGAGGGGCGTTGTCCGGTCTCGAACGCCCTGCGAGGCGCTCTGAAGATCGAGCTCGAGGCGAAGGCGAAGTAACGCTCCGCGCAGGACGATGCCGTCCCGCCCCCGGGCATTGGCCACGCTCGCTCTCCCGCTCCTCGTGTCTTTTGTCGCGACCGGAGCCGCCGGGGCGGAGCGGGCCACCGTCACACGTGTCGTGGACGGGGACACCCTCGTCGTCCTTATCGGCGGACGGACGGAGAAGGTGCGTTTGATCGGCGTCGACACGCCCGAGAGCGGCGATCCGCGCCGGCCGGTCGAGGCGTACGGCAAGGAGGCCTCGGCGTTCACCCGTCGCCTGGCCGAAGGGAAGAGCGTGCGCCTGCAGGGCGAGACCGGCACGGGCGACCGCGACAAATACGGCCGCCTGCTGCGCTACGTGCTGCTGCCGGACGGGACGCTCCTGAACGCCGAGATCGTCCGGCAGGGATACGGTCACGCCTACCTCAGATACCCGTTCGCGAGGATGGACGAGTTCCGCGCGCTCGAGCGCGAGGCGCGCGCTCGCGGGCTCGGGATGTGGGCCGGAACCCCGCCGTGAGTGCCGCCCGCCCGTGGTAAAAGTCGCGGTCTCCGCGGCGAAGTGATTCGACTAAACTGCGCAGGGATGGAAGGTCCATCATCGGGAGGTGAGGGCATGAGCCATCGCGAACGTTCGCGCCGCGCGGCACTGGGGGCCGTGGCGGCGCTCGTGGCGGGGGGACTCTGCGCGATCGCGCAGGAGCCGGCCAGGCCGACCGCCGAGCACGCCACGCTGGCGCTCTCGGAGGGGACCTGGGACGCGAGCGTCCAGATCTCGATGGGAGCCCCGGGGACACCGCCGCAGGTCTCGAAGGGCGTCGAGACCAACCACATGTGCTGCGGCGGGCTCTGGATGATCTCGGAGTTCAAGAGCGATCCTGGCTCCGCCCCCTTCGAGGGCTACGGCATGACCGGCTACGAGCCCTCGAAGAAGAAGTACATCACGACCTGGGTCGATTCCGATCTGACGATGCCGATGATCTCGGAGGGGACCTACGACGCAAAGACCCGGACTCTGACGCTGCGCGGGTCGATGACCGCGCAGGGGAAGACGCTGCAGTGGCGCAACGTCGAGGTCTGGAAGGACGACGACACACGCCAGTACACCATGTATCAGCGCGGGCCCGACGGCAAGGAGAGCCCGAGCCTGAGCATCACGTACACGCGCAGGAAGTAGGGACGCAGGCCTCTCCCGGCGGGTGGGCTGGACGGCGGCCGCATGGCGCAGATCTTCCATCGCAGCACGAACACGATCTCCAGGGTGTCGATCTACGCGGCCGTGTTCATCGCGGCCGGGCTCGCCTGGGTCTTGATGGCGCTCGACCGCTCGCCCTACACGACCCGCCAGGGGATCGTTCTTGGCCAGCCGGTGCCGTTCAGCCACGAGCACCACGTCTCAGGCCTGGGGATCGACTGCCGCTACTGCCACACCTCGGTCGAGACGTCCTGGTTCGCCGGCATGCCCCCCACGGCGACCTGCATGAACTGCCACAAGCTGATCTGGAAGGACAGCGACATGCTCGAGCCGGTGCGCGCGAGCCTGCGGGAGGGGCGACCGATCGTCTGGACCCGGGTGCACGACCTGCCCGATTTCGTCTACTTCGATCACAGCATCCACGTCGCCAAGGGGATCGGCTGCGCCTCCTGCCACGGACGCGTGGACGAGATGCCGCTGATGCGGCAGTCGGCGCCGCTGCAGATGGAGTGGTGCCTGGACTGCCACCGCCATCCCGAGCGGCGGGTGCGGCCGCGCGACCAGGTGTTCGACCTGGCCTGGCAGCCCGTGGACCAGGCAACGCTCGGCGCGCGCCTGGTGCGCGAGTACGGCATCAGGAGCGCGCGTGATCTGACTTCGTGCTCCACCTGTCACCGGTAGGGTCGCGATGAGTCACGAGAAGGCGAACTCGCTGGAATCGGCGCGGGCGCGGCTCGCGGGGACGCGCGGGCGCGAGTTCTGGCGCAGCCTCGAAGAGCTGGCGGGCGATCCCTCCTTTCAGGAGGTCCTGGAGCGCGAGTTTCCGGCCGGCGCCTCGGAGTGGGGGGAGGGGCTGGACCGCCGGCGCTTCCTACAGCTCGCGGCCGCTTCGCTCGCCTTCGCCGGGCTGAGCGCCTGCACGCGGCAGCCGCTCGAGTCGATCGTCCCTTACGTCCGGCAGCCCGAGGAGATCGTTCCCGGCCGGCCGCGCCTGTTCGCGACCGCCATGACGCTGGGTGGCTACGCCTCCGGGCTTCTGGTCGAGAGTCACGAGGGACGGCCGACGAAGATCGAGGGGAACCCGGAGCACCCCGCGACCCAGGGGGCGACCGACGTCTTCGCGCAGGCGCTGATCCTGGGGCTCTACGATCCCGATCGCTCGCAGCTCGTGCTCGAGGCCGGCGAGATCAGCACCTGGGCCAGGTTCATCGCACGGATGAGCGCCGCCCTTCCCGCGCTGCAGGCGAACGGCGGCGCGGGGATCCGGATTCTCACGGGGACGGTCACCTCTCCCACGCTGGGAGAGCAGATCCGGGCACTTCGGACACGATTCCCGAAGATGGGGTGGGTCCAGTACGAGCCGGTCAGCCGGGACGGAGCGCGCCTCGGGGCGCGGCTCGCCTTCGGCGTCCCGGTCGAGACGCGCTACGATTTCGCGAAGGCGGACGTCGTTGTGTCCCTCGACGCGGACTTCCTGGTCGAGGGGCCGGCGAGCGTGCGCTACGCGCGCAACTTCGCCGCCAACCGCCGCGTCCGCGTCGGGCACGAGCGCATGATCCGGCTGTACGCTGTGGAAAGCACGCCCACCGCCACCGCCAGTCTCGCCGATCACCGGCTCGGCGTGCCCCCCTCGGAAGTGCCGTTCCTGGTGTGGGCGCTCGCCGCGGAGATCGGAGTGACCGGTGTCGAGCTTCCCAAGGCTCTCCCGGAGGAACGGGCGCGCTTCATCCGGGAGGCGGCCGCCGACCTGCAACGGAATTCCGGGCACGGCATCGTCATCCCCGGCGACTACGCCCCCGCCGAGGTGCACGTCCTCGCCCACGCCATCAACGAAAGGCTGGGCAACGTCGGCACGACCGTCCTGCGCACCGACCCGGTGGAGGTCGAGCCGGTGGATCAGGTCGCCTCCCTGAGCACCCTGGTCGACGACATGCGCGCCGGCCGCGTCGATCTCCTGGCGATCGTGGGGGAGAACCCGGTGTTCGACGCGCCGGCCGACCTCGAGTTCAAGGAGGCGCTCCTCAAGGTGCCGCTGCGCCTCCATCTCGCCCTCGAGGAGGACGAGACCTCGCAGTACTGTCACTGGCACCTCCCCGAGGCCCACCCGCTCGAGGCCTGGAGCGATGCGCGCGCCTACGACGGGACGGTGACGGTGATGCAGCCGCTCATCGAGCCGCTCTACGGCGGCCGTTCGGCGCATGAATTCCTGTCGGTGTTCCTCGACGATCCGCCGCGCCGCGGCCTCGAGATTCTGCGCGAGCACTGGCGCCTCATGGCCGGACGCGAAGACTTCGAGACGCTCTGGCGCCAGTCGCTCCACGACGGGTTCGTGGTCGGCTCGGTGTTCGGGCCGCGCAAGTTCGCGCTCAGGAAGCCCGCCGCCGCGGAGGCGGTTTCGGCCATCCGCGCCGCCGCCCGCGACGCGACGGCGGCGGCCGCGACCGCGGGAGGCGCCCCGACCGATCGGTTCGAGATCGTCTTCCGCCCGGACCCGACGATCCACGACGGACGGTTCGCCAACAACGGCTGGCTTCAAGAATTGCCGAAGCCGCTCTCGAAGATGACCTGGGACAACGCCGCCTACCTGGCGCCCGCCGCGGCGCGGCGGCTCGGGGTCGCTTCGGGCGACCTGGTCGCGATCGAGGCCGGAGGACGGGCGATCGAGGCCCCCGCCTGGATCCTGCCGGGCCACCCCGACGGCGCTGTGACGGTCCATTTTGGGTACGGACGGACCGCCTGCGGCCGCGTGGGGAAGGGGACCGGCTTCGACGCCTATCCCCTCAGGAGCAGCGCTGCGATGTGGTCCCATCCCGGCGGCACGATCTTCAAGATACCCGGCCGGCGCGACCTCGCCTGCACCCAGGAGCACTTCGCGATGGAAGGGCGCGACCTCGTGAGGGTCGGCACGATCGCCCGGTTCCAAAAGGACCCCGAGTTCGCCCGCAAGATGGAGGAGGCGCCCGGACGCGACCTGAATCTCTATCCCGGCTTCAACTACGAGGGGCACGCCTGGGGCGTGTCGATCGATCTCTCCGTCTGCACCGGCTGCAATGCCTGTGTGGTCGCCTGCGTGGCGGAGAACAACATCCCGGTCGTCGGCAAGGATCAGGTGCGGCGCGGGCGCGAGATGCACTGGCTGCGCGTCGATCGCTACTACGAGGGCGACTCCGAATCGCCCGATGCGCACATGCAGCCGGTGATGTGCATGCAGTGCGAGCAGGCGCCGTGCGAGGTGGTCTGCCCGGTCGGCGCCACCAGCCACAGCAGCGAAGGCCTCAACGATATGGTCTACAACCGCTGCGTCGGCACGCGCTACTGCTCCAACAACTGTCCGTACAAGGTGCGCCGCTTCAACTTCCTGCAGTACAGCGACGAGAAGACGCCCGTCCTGAAGCTGGGGCGCAACCCGGACGTCACGGTGCGCTCGCGCGGCGTCATGGAAAAGTGCACCTACTGCGTGCAGCGCATCAACGCCGCGCGCATCGCGGCCGAGAAAGAAGATCGGCCGATCCGCGACGGAGAGATCAAGACCGCCTGCCAGCAGGCCTGCCCGACGCAGGCGATCGTGTTCGGCGACATCAATGACGCGCAGTCGCGCGTCGCCCGGCTGAAGGCCGAGCCGGCGAACTACGGCCTGATGGAGCACCTCAACACGCGGCCGCGCACGACCTACCTGGCCAAGCTGCGCAACCCGAACCCCGACCTCGAGCCGGAGAAGACGTGAAGGACAAGCCGCCCCTGATCGCCCCCGGCTACACGTCGGCGACCGTGACGGACAAGATCAGCGCGGTCGTCCTGCGCGGCACGCCGCGCTGGTGGTTCGCCGCCTTCGGCGCCGCGTTCCTTCTGGTGATGCTGTTCCTGTTCACGCTCGGCCACCTGTTCCTGAAGGGGGTCGGCATCTACGGCGTCAACATCCCGGTCGGCTGGGGCTGGGACATCACCAACTTCGTCTGGTGGATCGGTATCGGGCACGCCGGGACCCTCATCTCCGCCATCCTCCTGCTGCTGCGGCAGGAGTGGCGCAACTCGATCAACCGCTTCGCCGAGGCGATGACCCTGTTCGCGGTGGCCTGCGCCGGCGTTTTTCCGGTGGTTCACCTCGGGCGGCCGTGGGTGATGTACTGGCTGTTCCCATACCCGAGCACCATGGGCGTGTGGCCGCAGTTCCGAAGCCCGCTGGTCTGGGACGTGTTCGCGGTCTCGACCTACGCCACCATCTCGCTCCTGTTCTGGTTCGTGGGACTGATCCCGGACCTCGCGACGCTGCGCGACCGCTCGCGCAACCGCTTCGCCCGCATCGTCTACGGCATGCTGGCGATGGGCTGGCGCGGCTCGGCGCGCCACTGGCACAACTACGAGTCGGCCTACCTGATGCTGGCGGGGCTGGCCACGCCCCTGGTCGTGTCGGTCCACAGCGTCGTCTCGTTCGACTTCGCGGTCGGTATCATCCCCGGCTGGCATTCGACGATCTTCCCGCCCTACTTCGTCGCCGGGGCGATCTTTTCAGGCTTCGCCATGGTCCTGACGCTCGCCATCCCTCTGCGGGCCCTGTTCGGCCTCGAGGACTTCATCACCGATCGCCACTTGCAGAACATGGCCAAGGTGATGCTGGCCACCGGGCTCATCGTGGGATACGGCTACTTCATCGAGATCTTCATGGCCTGGTACGGCGACAACAAGTACGACATGTACATGACGGTGAACCGGATGCTCGGCCCGTACGCCTTCCAGTTCTGGTCGCTCATCGCCTGCAACGTCGTGGTCCCCCAGCTTCTCTGGATCAAGCGGGCGCGCCGATCGCCGGCCTTCCTGTTCGTCATCGCCATCGTGGTGAACATCGGCATGTGGCTGGAGCGCTACGTGATCATCGTCACCAGCCTGCACCGCGATTTCCTGCCGTCCTCCTGGGGGATGTACTCCGGGACGATCTGGGACTACTCGACCTTCATCGGGACGATCGGCGTGTTCCTGGCGCTCATGTTCCTGTTCATCCGCTTCCTGCCGATGATTTCCATCTTCGAGATGCGCGCCATTCTGCCGGAGGCGAAGGTCGAGGGGGGGAAGGAATGAAGCGCAAGCCGCCGCGCCTGTACGGGCTTCTGGCGGAATTCGGCTCGCCGCAGGAACTGGTGGAGGCGGCGGAGGCGGCGCGCTCCTCGGGGTACCGCCGGCTGGACGCCTTCACGCCGTTTCCGATCGAGCGGCTGTCGGAGGCGCTCGGCCACCGTCCGTCGAAAGTGCCGATGCTGGTCTTGATCGGGGCGATCCTGGGCGCTCTCCTCGGATACGGGCTGCAATACTGGATATCCGCCGTCTCGTATCCCCTCAATGTGGGCGGGCGGCCGTACAACTCCTGGCCGGCGTTCATCCCGGTGACCTTCGAGCTGACCATCCTGGTCGCCGGCGTCTTCACCGTTCTCGGGATGCTGGCCCTGAACGGTCTGCCGACGCCGTACCACCCGGTGTTCAACGTGCCGCGCTTCGCGCTCGCGAGCCGCGACCGCTACTTCCTGTGCGTCGAGTCGAAGGACACGAAGTTCGACGAGGCGGCGACGCGCGTCTTTCTCGAGGGGCTGCGGCCGAGCGGGGTGTTCGATGTGGAGTGGTAGAAGAGCGCTCGCGATCGCCGCCTGCTGCCTGCTGGCCTCCGGATGCCGCCGGGACATGTTCAACCAGCCGAAGGTGAAGCCTCTCGCGAAGAGCGATTTCTTCGACGACGGCATGGGGGCGCGCGCCCCGATCCAGGGGACGATCGCCCGCGGCGAGCTCAAGGCCGACCGTGTCTTCTACACCGGCATCGGCCCCGATGGAAAATTCGTCTCGGCGCTTCCGGTGGCTCTGACCCGGGCGCTCCTGGTGCGCGGGCACGAGCGCTTCGACATCTTCTGCTCCCCCTGCCACGGTCGGGTGGGCGACGGGAAGGGGATGATCGTGGAGCGCGGTTTCAAATCGCCCCCCTCGTTCCACATCGATCGGCTGCGGGCGCAGCCGATCGGCTACCTCTTCGACGTGATGACGAACGGCTTCGGCCAGATGTCGGGCTACGCCGCCCAGGTCCCCCCGGAGGATCGCTGGGCCATCGCCGCGTATCTGAGAGCGCTGCAGTTGTCGCAGCGCGCCCCGCTCGGGGAGCTTCCGGCGGGCGACCGGGAGGCGATCGAGAAGGTGCAACCGTGAGCACGCAGGCGGCCGCCTCTCTCGCTCCCTCCGTCTACGCCCCGCCGGCCGGGCTTCTGGGCATCGCGCGCCTGTCTCTGGCGCTCGGCGCCGCGGCGGGGGTGGCGAGCCTGGCGGGGGCCACGATCGATCCGGCGCAGTTCTTCCGGTCGTACCTGGTCGCCTTTGTCTACTGGCTGTCGATCCCCCTCGGCTGCTCCGCCATCGCGATGCTGCACCATATGACG
>DATFVU010000012.1:0-4582 GCA_035260145.1 Candidatus Polarisedimenticolia bacterium
CGCCTGACTCTGACCCTGCTGAAGGAGATGGCGCGCAGGAACCTCTCGCTCGGCCTGGCGACGCTCTGCATCGGCGGCGGACAGGGCGCGGCCTTGATCTTGGAACGTTCGTGAAGCATCTTGACTGACAGCGTGACGGCGGGCCAACCGGAGGGCAGGCGGGTGGAACCCAGGCAGGCGACCGTCCCCGAGACGGGGGAGAAGACCCTGTCGATGGAGGGCCCCGGCGTGGTCCTGGAGACGCGCCGCGACGGCCTCGCCTTCCTGATCTTCGACAGGCCGCACGACAAGGTCAATCTACTGACGGCTCCCGTCGTGGCGGTGCTCGAGATCCTCATCGACCAGGCGGCGCACGACAAGAACGTCCGCGGGCTCGTCCTGATGAGCGCCAAGCCGGCGTCCTTCATCGCCGGCGCGGACGTCAACGAGATCCGCTCTCTGCGCTCGATCCAGGAGGCCGAGCAGGCCTCGCGCAAAGGACAGAGGCTGTTCGACGCCATCGAGGCTCTGCCCTTTCCGGTGGTGGCGGCCATCAACGGCACCTGTCTCGGAGGCGGCACGGAGCTGAGCCTCGCCTGCCACTTTCGCATCGTGGCCGACGACCGGCGCGTGGAGATCGGGCTGCCCGAGGTCCGCCTGGGCATCATCCCCGGCTGGGGAGGGACGCAGCGGCTGCCGCGTCTCGTGGGAATCGGTCCGGGACTCGACATGATCCTGACCGGCCGGTCGGCCTCGGCCAGGCGCGCCGTGGCGATCGGCCTGGCGGACGACATGGCCCCGCCCGAGACGCTCCTCGAGGCGGCCGAGAAGTTGGTGCTGGACGCGGCCGAAGGCCGACGCCGACCCCGCCGACGGCTCTCCGACTCTCTCGTCTCGCGCGTGAACCCTCTGTTCCAGGCGCGCATCGCACTGGCGGCCCTGATCGCCAGGCGAAATCTGAGAGCGCGGGTCAACGAGGCGCATTACCCGGCCCCCTATCGCGCGCTCGAGGCCGTGGTGCACGGTCTGCGCGGCGGGATCGACGCGGGATTGCAGCGTGAAGCGGAGCTCCTGGGCCCGCTCGCCTCCGGTCGCACCAGCAAGAACCTGGTGTCGGTCTTCCTCATGCAGCAGGCCGCCCGCCGGGACCCAGGCGTCGACGATCCGTCCGTCCGCCCGAGAGAGGTGCGGGCGGCGGCTGTGATCGGCGCCGGCGTGATGGGCGGAGGGATCGCGCAGGCGCTGGCGCGCGCCGGCCTGCCGGTGCGTCTCAAGGACATCGACGCCGTGGCGCTGTCCCGCGGCCTGAGCCACGCGCACGACCTGTTCAAGGACGAGGTCCGCAAGGAGCGGCTCTCACGGCGCGAGGGCGAGCAGAAGCTCGATCTGATCTCGCCGACGCTCGAATACACCGGCCTGCGGCGCTGCGACGTCGTGATCGAGGCGGTGGTGGAATCGCTGGCCGTCAAGCACAAGGTGCTGCGCGAGGTGGAGTCGGCCGTCCCGGAGGGTTTCCTGTTCGCCACCAACACCTCCTCGCTGCCAATCGACGCCATCGGGGCCGAGGCGCGCCGACCCGAGGAGGTCGTCGGCCTGCACTTCTTCAACCCGGTCCACAAGATGCCGCTGCTGGAGGTGATCCGGGGCCCGCGCACATCGCAGGAGGCGCTGGCCACGGCGGTGGCCCTGGCCAAGAGGATCGGGAAGATTCCCGTGGTGGTCGGCGACGCCCCCGGCTTCCTGGTGAACCGCATCCTGATGTCCTATCTGGGCGAGGCCCTGGTCATGCTGGAGGAGGGGGGGCTCATCGAAGAGATCGATCGCGTCATGCTCGACTTCGGCATGCCGATGGGACCGCTGGCCCTTCTCGATCAGATCGGAATCGACGTCGCCAGCCACGTCGCGGGCGTCCTTTCGGAGGCGTTCCGTGACCGCTCGCCGCGCTCGACCGCCCTGCAGATCCTGAAGGACAAGGGCTGGCTGGGCCGGAAGTCGGGCCGGGGGTTCTATCTCTACTCCTCCGGTGCTGCCGACGGGGGGGCGGCGGAGAAGTCCGGGGCCGGCGGTTCCGGCGAGACGTCGGGCGCGAGGCGGCGCAGCCGTCGCCCCGAGGGGCCGCCGCGCGAGGTGAACGAGGCAGTGTACGGTCTGGTCTCCGCCCGCCCGCGGCACCACCTCGACGCCGGGCCGACGGAGACCCGCCTGGTGCTCCCGATGATCAATGAGGCGGCGCGCTGTCTCGAGGGCGGCATCGTCGCCAACCCGTCCCGCGTCGACCTGGCGATGGTGCTGGGGACGGGGTTCCCGCCGTTCCGCGGCGGCCTGCTGCGACACGCCGACACCCTGGGCCTGACCGCCGTGGTCCAGGGGCTCGAGGCCCTGGCCGGGCGACATGGCCAGCGTTTCCTGGCCACCCGGCTCCTCCTGGAGCTGGCCCGCGAGGGGCGGGGCTTCTTCGAAAACGAATAGGAGATCGAACGTGGCCACTCCGATGCCGGACATCAAGAACAAGACCCGCGCCGCCGCCGTACCCGGCAGCTTCATGAAATCGCTGTTCAGCGGACGCCTGGAGGCCGGTCTGATCTTCCCGTACCCACGCCAGGACGAGGAGTCCCGCGAGACACTGCGGCTCGTCCTGGAGTCCTTCCGTTCCTGGGCGCGCGAGCGCCTGGACGGCGGGGCGATCGACCGGGCCGCCGTTTTTCCCGAGGCGCAGGTGCGCGAGCTGAAGGAGCTCGGTCTGCTGGGCCTGACGATCCCGGAGGAGTACGGCGGCGCCGGGCTGAGCCTTACGTCCTACTGCCGCCTGATGGAGGAGATCTGCCACTACTGCGCCACCACTTGCACGATCGTCGGCGCGCATCTCGGTATCGGCAGCAAGGGCCTCCTCCTTTACGGGAGCGAGGCGCAGAAGAAACGCTGGCTCCCCGCCGTCGCCAAAGGGGACCTGCTCGCGGCCTACGCCCTGACCGAGCCCGACTCCGGATCCGACGCGGCCTCGCTCAAGACGCGCGCGGTGTGGGACGAGAAGCGCCAGATCTGGCTCATGAACGGCGGCAAGCGTTTCATCACCAACGGCGGGAAGGCCGGACTGTTCACGGTCTTCGCCCGCACCGAGGTCGGCGGACGCGACACCATCAGCGCCTTCGTGGTCACACGCGACCTGCCCGGCGTCTCCACCGGCAAGGAGGAGGACAAGCTCGGCCTGAAGGGTTCCTCCACCACCGATCTGTATCTGGCCAACGTGCCGGTGCCGAAGGAGAACCTGCTGGGCGAGGCGGGCCGCGGCTTCAAGTACGCCATGGAGATCCTGAACGACGGCCGCGTGTCGCTGGCCGCCGGCGCCGTGGGCGGCTCCAAGGAGATGATCGACCGCGCCGTCGACTACGCCCGGCAGCGCCGTCAGTTCGGCCGGCCGATCGCCGAGTTCGAGATGATCCGGGACAAGATCGCCTCGATGATGACCGGCACCTACGCCGCCGAGAGCATGGTCTACCTGACCACGGGCCTGGCCGAGCGCGGGGACGTCGACTACTCGATCGAGTCGGCCCTCAGCAAGATCTTCTCCTCGGAAAACGCCTGGCGGGTGGTCAATCACGCGGTGCAGATCGCGGGAGGCAACGGGTTCATCAAGGAATATCCCTACGAGCGCTACCTGCGCGACTGCCGCATCAACATGATCTTCGAGGGGACCAACGAGATCCTGCGGGCCTTCGTGACCCTCGCGGGGGTCCAGAGACTGGGCGAGGAGCTGAAGCGGGTCGGACGGGCCCTGAGCGATCCGATCTCCCAGATCGGCGTCCTGTCCGACTTCGCCCTGAAGAAGATCCGTCAGGCGATCACCGACGAGCAGTTTCCGGACATCGATCCGCTGCTGAAGAAGACCGCCGTGCGCGCGGCGCACTACGCCGAGGCGCTCTCGACGACCGCCGAGGCGGCCCTGCGCGAGCACGGCAAGGGGATCGTCGAGCGGGAGTTCATCCAGGAGCGGCTGGCGGAATCGGCCGGCGATCTGTACGCCCTGATCGCCTGCCTGTCGCGAGCCAACACGCGCATCCGCGAGCAGGGCGCCGACAAGGCGAAGCGCGACATCCTGCTCACACGCACCTTCGGGAACGCGGCCTGGCGGAGGATACGCCGCAGGCTCCACCAGGTCGGCCACAATCAGGACGCGAACCTGGCGCGCGTCAGCGACCTCGCCTACGAGCAGGGCGGCTACGGGGACGATCTGATCTCCTGAAGCCTCCACGTGGCGCTCGCCGCCGCCTTGATGAGCACCGTCTCCTGGTCGACGTCGCGTTTGTCTGGCATAATCGGATCACCGTGGTTCCGCGCCTGCCGGTCCCAGTGCCGGCGCTCAATCGACCGGCCGGGCAGGTCCGTCGTGAGGAAACGAGCGGGACCACCCGCAACACCCCATCCAACTCACAAACGCCCGGCGGCGCCTGACAGGCCGCCGGGCACCTTGATTTCCGGACATTGAAAACGCTAGCATGCGCCGCACGGCCGGCCGGACGGGCGTTTCAGGCGGCAGGCGCGGGCGGATCATCGCGGCGAGCCGGGGGAACCGTGCGTATCGTGGTTCTGGAAAAAACAGGGATCA
>DATFVU010000013.1:0-8333 GCA_035260145.1 Candidatus Polarisedimenticolia bacterium
CGTCGTCATCCGCATGATCGAGAGCAAGACGAGCGCGCTTCAGGAATATCTGGCCGGCGGCCTCGACAGCCTCGACGAGACTCCGGACGAAACCGACACGGCGATGATCGAGAAGGTGGGAGCGGAGATCCACAAGTACCCCTTCATGGGGACGGGATACATCGGCTTCAACCTGGCGCTTCCTCCCTTCAAAGGAAATGCCGCCCTGCGTAAGGCGTTCAACTACGCCGTGGACAAGAAGTATCTATGGGAGGTTCTGATCCCGGGCGGAAGCCTTCCGGGGAGAGGTGTCATCCCGCCCGGCATTCCGGGCTACGACCCGGACCTTCCGGGATATCCCTTCGACGAGGCCAAGGCGCTAAGTCTTTTGGCCCAGGCGGGCTATCCCGCCGGCAGGGGGCTGCCCCCCATCTCTCTCTGGGTCAACACGGGCGAATCCAATCGACAAATCGCCTCGCAGATCCAGGCCGATCTGAAAAAGATCGGCGTAAATCTCGCCATCCGTGAGGTGGACTGGGCCGCCTACATCGCCGCGGTCTCCGGCACCAGGGACAAGCCGGGCGAGGCGCAGATGTTCCGCTTCGGATGGTACCTGGACTATCCCGACGCCGACGCCATTCTCCGTCCCCTCCTGCACTCGTCCAACTGGGGCCCGGCCGGAAACTTCGGCCGATACAAGAATCCCCGGTTCGACGCGCTGGTGGACAAGGCGCTGACGCTGACCGACCCGAAACAGCGGGCCGAGACCTATCGCGACGCCGAGAGGATCGCCGTCATGGACGACGCGGCCTGGATCTTCCTGAGCTACTACCAGGCGGCGACGCTCTATAAGCCGTATGTCAAAGGGATCGTCCTGTCTCCCCTGGGCGAGTTCCGGATACCGCTCGAACGTCTGAGAATCGAGAGGGACTCGACCTGACGAGCTACCTCATCCGGCGCGTCCTGGGGCTGGTGCCGGTCCTCCTCGCCGCCGCCACCATCGTCTGGATCTTCGTCTTCCTCCTGCCCGGCGACCCGGCCCGGCTCATCGCCGGCGGTCAGGCCGCCGATCCCCAGGTGATCGAGACGATCCGGCACGAATGGGGGCTGGACCGGCCGGTCCCGATTCAGTATGCCGGCTACCTCGGAAAGCTTCTGCGCTTCGATCTGGGGTCGTCGTACATCCAGAAGCGGAGCGTCGCCTCGATCATCGCGGCGCAATTCCCGCCGACCCTCATCCTGGCGACGGCCGGGGTTCTGATCGCGGCGATCTTCGGAGTGGGGCTGGGGTCGCTCGCGGCCCTGCGTCGCGGGCGTCTCCTGGACTCGCTGGTGCTGATCGCGGCGCTCCTCGGGACTTCGATGCCGGTCTTCTGGCTCGGGCTCATCCTGATGCTCCTGTTCGCCTCGCGGCTCGGCTGGTTTCCCGTGCTCGGATACGGCATGGAGGGGGCGATGATCCCATTCACCGAGATCCGGCTTCCGGAGTGGAACCACCTCGTCCTGCCGGCCATCACGCTGTCCCTCGTCTCGATGGGCGCCATCGCGCGCATCACGCGCGCCAGCCTGATCGAGGGGGGCACGGCGGAGTTCCTGCGGACCGCCCGCGCCAAGGGGGCGAGCGGCGTGCGCGTGTTCGCCCGACACGCGCTGCAGAACGCGCTGATCCCCATCGTCACGATCGTGGGGCTCGACTTCGCGTCCCTGCTCGGAGGGGCGGTCGCAACCGAGTACGTCTTCGCCTGGCCGGGCCTGGGGAGGACGATCGTGCGCGCCATCGGACTCAGGGACCTCCCGGTGGTCGAGGGCGGAGTGCTCTTCCTGACCGGGATCTTCGTGCTGGTCAGCCTGGCCCTCGACGTCCTCTACCTCGTCCTGGATCCCCGCATTCACTATTCGTCCACGGCCTGACCCTCCGCCGAGCCCCCGCCGGGTTCCGGTCCGGCCGGGTCGGCGCGCGCTTTGCGCTAGAATCGCCGTCTCCGAGGAGATTCGATGCCGAGCGAGGTGAACGCCGGGGATGACCCGAAGCGCCGGCCCGACTTGTTCGGGCTGGACACCGGGGAGCTGGCCTCCGCCCTCTCCCCGCTCGCCGCGCGCCCGTTCCACGCCGCGCAGGTTTTCCACCAGATGTACGGGCGGCTCAACGCCGACTTCCTGGCGATGACCGACCTGCCCACAGCACTGCGCCGCTCGCTCGCGGAGCGCTACCGCGTGGCCTGGCCCAGGACGAAGGACGTGCGTCGCTCCGCCGACGGATCGAAGAAGTACCTGGTCGAACTTCCGGACGGCGGCGAGGTCGAATCGGTCTACATCCTCTACGGCGAGCGTGTCACGCTGTGCGTGTCGTCGCAGATCGGCTGTCCTCTCGCCTGCAGGTTCTGTCTGACGGGCAAGATGGGGCTGGAGCGCAACCTGACCTCGGGCGAGATCCTCGGGCAGATCGCGGTGATGGCGCGCGACAACGCCCTGGCCGGGACGAGCTACCGGGTCGTCTTCATGGGAATGGGCGAGCCGCTGAACAACTACGACGCGGTGATGAAGGCCTTCCGGATCATGGTGGACGCGAAAGGACTCGGTCTGACGCCCCGTCGCGTGACGCTCTCGACCGCCGGGCTCGTTCCCGGAATCGAGAAACTCTCGAAAGAAGATCCCCGGCCGCGCCTGGCCATTTCCCTCGGCGCCGCCCACGACGCGCTGCGCTCCGACCTGATGCCGATCAACCGCAAGTACGATCTCGAGGCGCTCATCGATGCCTGCCGCCGGTTCCCTCTGGGGCCGCGCGAGAAGGTCACGATCGAGTACTGCCTCATCGAAGGCATGAACGACGGCGAGCGCGATGCCCGGCATCTCGCCCGTCTGGTGCGCGGCTTTCGTGCCAAAATCAATCTCATTCCCTACAACGAAGCGGGTGTTCAGGGGTTCAGGACACCGGGCGCCGATCGCGCCCGGCGCTTCCGGGAGGCGCTTTCGGCCCGCGGCGTGCTCGCCACGATCCGCTGGAGCAAGGGGCGCGACGTCGGGGCGGCGTGCGGGCAGCTCGCGACCGGAGCCGCCGCGCGCTGACCGGTCCCCGACTCTTCAACCGACAAGGGCGGCGCGGAGCGCCCGCACCGCGTCCGCCGGATCAGGCGCCGCGGCGATGAAGGAGATCGCGGCGACCCCCGCGATCGGCAGACCGCGCAGAAGGACGGCGGTCTCCGGCTTGACGCCGCCGATGGCCCACACGGGGAGGCGAACCGCCTCGAGGACCTTGCGCAGGGCGTCCGGCCCCTGCGGCGGGCGATTGTCCGTCTTGCCCTGCGTCTCGAACAGCGGCCCGAAAAACAGGTAATCGGCTCCGTCCTTCTGCGCCTGACGCGCCTCGGCGAGCGAATGCACCGAGCGCCCGATCACGAATTTCTTCCCGGCGGCGCGGCGCGCTTCCGCGATCGACAGACCGTCGGCCGGCAGGTGGACCCCCGCCGCCTTCGCGGCCAGGGCCACGTCGAGGCGGTCGTTGACCACGATGGTGCAGCGCGCCCCGCGCGGCTTCGCGGCGTCGACGATGCCGTGGGCGAGCGTCAGGAGAGCGCCCCCCATGAGGTCCTTCTCGCGAACCTGGAGCAGCTCGCATCCCCCTTCGATCGCCCCCCTGGCGACGTCCACGATCGGCCGCCCCGCCGCAGCGGCACGGCCGGTGACGAAGCAGACGCCGGGACGCTCGGGACGGTGCGTCATGAGGTCCTGAGGGTGCGGCAGAAGGACAGGAAATCGACCGCCCCCATTCCGATCTGCAGCAGGCCGAGGGCCGAGATGCATCCGCGCACGAAGCCGCTGAGAAGGAACGGGCGAAGCGGGGGGATCTGAGCGAAGTAGGAGTGCACCCAGACCAGCGACCAGGGAACCAGCACCAGAAAGACCCCGGTCTCGACGATATATAGAAGATACAGAAAATGAAGGATCGGGCGTTTCATCGGGCTCCGGCGATCGCGAGACCGCCCAAGAGTAACAGATCACGCGGCGCGCGGGCGATCCCGGCTTCGAGCACCGGTGAGGCATCGCCACTCTTGGGCACAGCACCCTGCGCCCCCCGGGCGCGGGTCCGCGGGGCGCAGGATGCCGTGCCCGTCACCGTGAGTACCTCGCGGGACCCCGATCGCAGGTGCCGGGGCGCGGCGGGGTGCGGCGATTTTGAGCCGCGCCATGAGCGTCGGATGATTACGCGATAACCGGCGCGAGCGAACATGAGCCGCACGCCGGCGCGCCCCGGCACCCCCGAAATCAGGGGCCCGCCGCGGATTGACTGCCGGGGACGTTCTGATAGAATGCCCTTCCTTTGGGCGTGCCCGCCTCGATTCGAAGGTCATCGCGATCCGATGGAAGAGATACGAATCGCCTCGGTTCCCTACGTCAACGCCCAGCCGCTCACCTGGGGCTTCCTGCGAGGACCGTATCGCGGCATCTTCCGCGTCCGGCACGTCGCCCCCTGTCGCATTCCCGATCTGCTGCGATCGGGCGAGGCGGACGTCGGTCTGATTCCGTCGATCGAGTACCTGGCCCTTCCAGGAGTGGAGTTCCTCCCGCAGCTGTGCGTCGCCTCGAAGCGCCGCGTCCGCTCGGTCTACCTCGCCTCGGTCGTGCCGCTGGAGGCGATCCGGAGCGTGGCTCTCGACGCCAACTCGCGCACCTCGGTCGCGCTTCTCAAGATCATCCTGTGGCACAAAGGGCTGCGCGACGTGCGCTATGTCGAGCACGCCCCCTCGCTCAAGGACATGCTGCGCGAGCACGACGCCGCCCTCCTGATCGGCGACGCCGCGCTGACCGCCGACACCACGGGATTGTTCGTGTTCGACCTGGCGGCGGAGTGGTTCGCGCTCACCGGGCTGCCGTTCGTGTTCGCCATGTGGGCCGTGCGCGCGGGCGTCGCGGTGCCGGACGGCGTTCGTCCGTTCCTCGAGTCGCGGCGCATCGGAATGGCCAATGTCGCGGCGATCGCCCTGCAGGCCGGCGCGTCGCTGAGGGTCCCGCCCGAATCGATCGAGTCGTACCTGAAGACGAACATTCATTACTACCTCGGCTCCGAGGAGCGCCGCGGACTCGAGCTCTTCCTGCGACAGGCCCAGCAGCTCGGCCTGACTCCGGGCCGGCGGCCTCTCCGCTTCCGGGATCCGCTCGAATGGGAAAGGCTCCCGGCTCCCTCGATGCCGGCGAGGGGCGCCCTTGAGTGAGCTGAACCGTGTCGGCGATCAGGCGGGCGACATCGACCCCCGCCTCTGGGAGCGCGTCGCCGACGACGAGCTGCGCCTGACCCGGCGCAGCACGGCCGAGATCGACGCGATTCTCGAGAGCGTCTCCTCCGGCGAGCGCCTTCGGACAGTGGACGCCCTGCTGCTCCTGCGCCAGGCTCCGCTTCTCGATCTCGGCATGGCGGCCGATCGCGTGCGCCGGCGCCTTCACCCCGAGCCGGTCGTCACGTACATCGTCGATCGCAACATCAACTACACGAACGTCTGCGTGGTTCGCTGCTCCTTCTGCGCCTTCTACCGCGACCCGGGGCACCCCGAGGGGTATCTCCACTCGAAGGAGTCGCTCTACGCCAAGATCGAGGAGACCCTGGCGCTTGGGGGGACCGGCATCCTGATGCAGGGGGGCCATCATCCCGACCTGCCGCTCGCGTGGTACGAGGATCTGCTGCGCTCGTTCAAGGAGCGTTTTCCGCGGCTGCACGTGCACGCGTTCTCTCCCCCCGAGGTGCAGCACATGGTGAAGGTCAGCGGGCGATCGCTCGAGGAGGTCCTGCGCCGCCTGAAGGACGCCGGCCTCGACAGCATCCCCGGCGGCGGAGGGGAGATCCTGGTGGACTCGGTGCGCCGGACCATCTCCCCGCTCAAGACCATGTCCCGCGACTGGCTGGAGGTCATGGAAACGGCCCACGCGCTCGGCCTCCCCTCGACCGCGACGATGATGTTCGGCCATGTCGAGTCGTACGCCGATCGCGTGACGCATCTGGAGGCGATCCGGGGACTTCAAGACGCGAGTCTGGCGCGGGGCCGCGCCTCGTTCACCGCCTTCATCTCGTGGACCTACAAAACGGAGAACACGGCCCTGGGCGGGAGGGAGGTGTCGAGCGCCGAGTATCTGAGGACGCAGGCGGTCACGCGCCTCTTCCTGGACAACGTTCCGAACATCCAGTCCTCGTGGGTCACGCAGGGCAAGGAGATCGGTCAGGTGGCCCTGAAATTCGGAGCCAACGACATGGGCAGCACGATGATCGAGGAGAACGTCGTGCGCGCCGCGGGCGCCTACGGCTGCACGACGCGCACCGAGATCGAGCGTCTGATCCGCGAGGCCGGATATCAGCCGCGACAGAGAGACACCCTGTATCGCCTGGTCTCCTGACCCCGCACCGGCTCCGCGCATGACCAGCCTGTTCATCGTCAAGGCGATGCTGATTTCGGCGGTCGTCCTGTTCTTCATGGCGACCGTCGGCACGATCGCCTACCGCATTACGGACAGCGCTCTGGAGGTGCGCATTCTGGGGCGCGCCATCCGCCGCATCCCGCTCGCCGACATCGAGGAGGTGCACCGGCGCGGCGCCTTGATCCACGAGAACTGGTCCTCCCTCAAGTTCTGGAACGGCGTGACGATCCGAAGGCGCTCGGGACTGCTGCGGAACTTCGTGATCAGCCCGGACGATCCGGACGGATTCGTGGAGCGGCTTCAGGAGAAGCTGCGCCAATGCGTCGGGGACGCCGCGGCGTCTTGAGGCTTCAGCTCGGGGCGTGCCAGGCGCCACCGTGCCAGAGTCCGGGGACGGTCGCGTCGCATTCCGGGCAGCTCCCCAGGGGCGTGATGCGGTAATCGATGATGCGGTAGCCGGCGCGCTCCACGAGAAGCGCCGCGCACTTCGGGCAGCGCGTGTTCTCGAAATCCCCCACCCCTCCCGGAATGTTTCCCGCGTAGACGAACCGCAGCCCTTCCGTCCGGCCGATCTCGGCCGCGCGCACCAGGGTGGCCGCCGGAGTGTTGTCCGGGTCGGTCATCTTGTAATCCTTGTGAAACGCGGTCACATGCCACGGGATGTCGGGGGAGACGCCCGCGAGGAAGCGCGCGATGTCGGTGATCTCCTCCTCCGAGTCGTTGAACCCCGGAATGAGCAGCGTGACGATCTCCACCCAGAATCCCTTGCGCAGGAGCGTGACGATCGTCTCCAGGACGTTCTTGAGAGTGCCCCCGAGGGCGCGGTAGTTCCGGTCGCGGAACGACTTGAGATCGACCTTGTACAGGCGGACGTACGGCCGGATGTAATCCAGCACCTGATCGGTGCCGTTGCCGTTGCTGATGTAGGCGCAGACGAGACCCGCCCGCAGCGCCTCCCGGAAAATCGCCACCGCCCACTCCGAGGTGATGAGCGGCTCGTTGTAGGTCGAGGCCAGGATCGCGGCCTCGTGACGCCGCGCCAGCGACACCAGATGTCCGGGCGTCACCTGTTCCGGGGACGACACGGCGTCGGGATCGCGGATCGCCTGCGAGGTGATCCAGTTCTGACAATAGCCGCAATGGAAATCGCACCCGAGCATGCCGAACGACAGGGCGAGCGCCCCCGGGAGGGCATGGAAGAACGGCTTCTTCTCCACCGGATCGATCTGAAGCCCGCCGACGTAGCCCCACGGGACCTGGAGAGTGCCGCCCTCGTTGAAGCGCACCTTGCAGATTCCGGGACGGCCCTCAGGGATGAAGCAGCGATGCCCGCAGGCGAAGCAGCGCACCGCGTCCTGGGGAAGCCGCTCGTAAATTTCCCCCTCGCGGGTCCATCGCGAAAGCGTGCGCGCCAGAGGCGCTGCGGTTTCGGCCATCTCGACGACATTATAGACCCCGCCGCGGCGCCGATTCCGCCCGCTGAGCCGGCCGTGCGGCGCCGGTCCGCAATGTGAGATCGTGCTCTCGAATCCAGACGGTCCTGTGCTAGACTCGATAGCAGTCAGTGCTCGCCGCAGGTTCGTTGTCTTCCCGTTGCGTTTCGATTTCTCGCGGATGGACGCACGCCCCCGGGGATCCGGAACGGGCGGGATGCGGAGGGCACAGGTGGATCTCTTCCACGGAGCACCCGGGATCGTCGCGGCGGCCCTGGTCCTTTTTTCCCTGGCGGCCGCCTGTCTCGGACTCCTGGCCGGAAGCCGGCTCCTCCTGACGCGCACGGTGCTGGTCCATGCGAGCAACGACCGCGCGTGGCAGGCCGTTCGCGACCTGCCGACTCTGCACGCGCGCCACGGCAAGGGACGCGAATACCGGGTCATCGGCGACTGGTCGCTGCGGCACGGCGACGGCCTGACCGGCGGTTCGGTCTGGCAGGCCCGCGGGTTCTGGCGGGG
>DATFVU010000014.1:0-15665 GCA_035260145.1 Candidatus Polarisedimenticolia bacterium
GCGGGGCGCCGATGGTCATGCCGGATCTCGCCGGGTTGAGCCTGCGGCAGGCGAATGAGGCGCTGGCCTCGGTCGGCCTGGTGTGCCGCAACGACAAGCGGGGGCCCAGGGTGACGCGGCAGGATCCCGAGCCGGGGGAGCTCTCCTCGTCGGCGTCGGCCGCCGCGATCAGGGATCGATTGAACACCAGCGGTTCCTCATGGTCGGGCGGGACCTTGAGGTACATCAGCGCCGGCCGGGCGATCTGCGCGAACACGGGGGCCGCCACGTCGCCGCCGTGGAACTTCGCCCCTTTCGGCTCGTCCACCATCACGACGATCGCGAGGGCGGGCCGGTCCGCCGGCACGAACCCGGCGAACCACGACACGTGCTTGCCGCGGGCGTAATGTCCACTCGCGTCGATCTTCTGCGCTGTCCCGGTCTTGCCGCCGACGGTGTAGCCGGGGACCGAGGCGGCCTTCCCGGTTCCGTCGGTCGTCACCATCTGCAGCATGGAGCGCAGGGCGCGCGCCGTTCTCTCGGAGATCACGCGCCGCGCCACGCCGGGGGCGGCCGCCGGCGATCCCGGGGAGCCGTCGGCGGAGGGCCCGGAGGGGATGGACGGAACGTCACCCTGGTCGGCCCGCTCGGCGGCGTCGTCCAGGGACACGGGGGCGTGGCCGCTCTGGGCCGGCAGAAGGGCCCGGACGATGCGCGGCGGCAGCCAGACGCCGTCGTTGGCGATGGCCGCCATCATGGCGGCGAGCTGGAGCGTGGTCACGCCGATTTCCTGGCCCATGGAGATCGAGGCCTGCGACAGACCGGACCACTCCGAGGTTTCGCGCAGAATACCGGGACTCTCGCCGGGAAGATCGATGCCGGTCTTGCGGCCGAAGCCGAAGCCCTTGATGTAAGAGACGAATTCCTCGGCGCGCAGCCGGCTCGCCACCTTGATGGCGCCGACGTTGCTGGATTTCGCCAGGACCTCCGTGAAGGTCAGGTTGCCGAAGGGGAGCCGGTCCTCCTTGAAGCGGTGTTTCGCCACGACGATCGATCCGTTCTCGCACCAGATGACTTCGTTCGGATGCACCCGCCCGGCGTCGAGGGCCGCGGCCGCGGTCACGACCTTGAAGGTCGAGCCGGGCTCGTAGTAGTCGGTGGTGGCGCGATTGCGCCGGGCGGTGTCGCGCGCCTCCGCGTAGGCGTTGGGATCGAAGGTGGGGCGGCTCGCCAGCGCCAGCACCTCTCCGGTCTGCGGCCGCAGGACGGCGACGGTGGCGCCCGCGGCGCCGGTCTCCTCCATCGATTCGTCGAGCGCCCGCTCGACCGTGTACTGGATCACCTCATCGACCGTGAGCGACAGGCCGAAGCCGGGCGTCGAATCCTTCTGCTCGCGATCGAGCACGCGCCCGCCCCGTCCATCGCGCAGGGCGACGAGACGGCCGGGGGTGCCGCGGATCGCTCCGTCGTACATGTACTCCAGGCCGTCCAGCCCCTGGTTATCCATGCCGCACGCGCCGATGAGGTGGGCGGCCAGGGCGCGCTTGGGGTAGTAACGACGGCTCTCGCGCACGAATCCGATGCCGCCGATCTTCAGCGCTTCGACGCGCTTTCGGAGATCGGGCGTGATCTTCCTCTTGATCCAGACGAAGTGCCGGTCGCTCGACAGACGCTCGCGCAGCTCCGAGGCCGGGACGTCGACGACCGCCGCGAGCCGCCGCGCCGCCAGGGCCGCGTCCTCCACCTCCGCCGGCGCGGCGAACACCGAGTCGACGTCCAGGCTCACCGCCAGTTCCTTGCCGTTGCGATCGAGGATCGGACCGCGCAGCGGGTCGAGCGTGATGGTCTTCTCCTGCTGCGCGCGCGCCTGGTCGAGGAGCTCTGGGGCCCGGATCACTTGCAGGTGGGCGCAGCGCCCCAGAATCGCCAGCAGACCGACCGACACGGCGACCGCGAGCAGGATGAGCCGCGCCCGCTGCGCCCGCGGTCCCTGCGCCCTGGCCTCGTCGACCGGGCGCCGCCGCCTCTTCAGGAACGGCCGGGCGGCCGGCGCGCGTCCGGCCGTCCCGCCCCAGCTCACACCGCCTTCCTTCGTGTCACGACTCATCGGCCCCCCCGCGACGGCGCCTCAGGGCGCCTCGTCCGACTCGTCCCGATGCGGCTTCAAGGTTCCAGGCACCTGGAGCGCGCCGACGCCCGCCTCCGCCGCCGTCACGTCCGCACCGCCGTCCTTCTTCTTCTCCTCGCCGCGCGTCCCCCCTTTCGGAGAGCGGGCCGCGGGCGTTCTCGCCGACGTGCCCGGCGGCGTCGCGCCGGCGTCGCCGCCCGTCGCGGCTCGCGCGCCGACCTCGTTGATGCGACCGTCGACGACCGCCACCCGCCTCACGTCGCTGGGCTGCGGATCGACGAGCCCGATCTCCTTGCGGGCCAGGCGCTCGATGCGATCGGGCGACAGGAGAAACGAGCGCTCGACTCCGAGCTGCTTGTTCTGCTCCTGAAGCTGCAGGCGCTCTTTCTTGAGCCCCTCGACGTCGTACGAGAGGCGCAGGAACTCGACCCGCTGCCAGACGTAGACCAGAAGCGGCACCACGATCGCGGCGCCGTAGAGGAGAAGCTTTCTCAGCTCCCGCGCCCGGGCGCGGTCTCTCTCCTTGACGAGCCGGGCGTTGATCTGCAGGCGCGGGCTCTCGGCGCGGTGGCTCATGCGGCCGACTCCAGACGCTCGGCGGCGCGCAGCCGCGCGCTGCGGCTGCGCGGGTTGAGGCGCGCCTCTTCCGCCGACGGGCGCACCGCCTTCGCCGTGATCAGCCGGACGAGCCCGGGGCGCCCGCAGGCGCAGATCGGCAGGTCCCGCGGACACACGCAGCGGCGAGTCAGGCCGCGGAGACCGTTCTTGACGATCCGGTCCTCGAGGGAGTGGAACGCGATCACGGCGATCCGACCGCCCGGCTGCAGTCGCGCGACCGCCGCTTCGATGAGGGAATCCAGACCCTCGATCTCGCGGTTGGTCGCGATGCGCAGCGCCTGGAAGGTCCGGGTCGCCGGGTGGATTCGCGACGGCCCGCGCGCGGGCGCGGCCTCGGCCACGATCTCCGCGAGTCGGCGCGTGCTCGTGATCGGTGCCTTGGCTCTCTCGCGCGCGACGACGCGCGCGATCCGCCCGGCCGCCTTCTCCTCGCCGTACTCCTTCAGGATCGCGGCGAGTCTCCCCTCCGCCAGAGAGTTGACCAGATCCGCCGCCGTGGCCGGCTGGGTGCGATCGATCCTCATGTCCAGAGGCCCGTCCTTCTGGAACGAGAAGCCGCGCTCCGGGTCATCGAGCTGCAGGGACGAGATCCCCAGGTCGAGCAGGATGCCGGCGACCGCGGGGGAGCCGACCTCGTCGAGGAGATCGGGGAGCCGCCTGTAGTCGGAGTGTCGGAGGACCGCCCGCTCCCCGAACGGCGCCAGCCGGGCGCGGGCCGCCCGCAGGGACTCGGCGTCGCGATCGCACGCGAGCAAACGTCCATCGGGGGACGTGGCGCGCAGGATCGCCTCGGCATGGCCGCCCGCCCCGACCGTGCCGTCGACCCAGAAGCCGCCGGGCCGGACCGCCAGCGCGGCCAGCGCCTCCCGCAGGAGGACCGGCCGGTGCGCTGTCGCTTCCATGTCCTTCCGCGTCGCACGCTCTCCTCAGATGCCGTAGTCAGCCAGGACCCTGAGGTCGTTGTCGGTGAGATGGGTCATCTGGGACTCGTACTTCTCGCGGTTCCAGATGTCGAGGCAGTCCAGGTTTCCGATGATGATCACGTTGCCGTTCGTCCCGGTCTTGTCCCGCAGGGGCGGATGGATCAGGACGCGTCCCTGATCGTCCATCGTGACCGGCTGCCCGTAGTAGTTCACGGTGCTCCGGAAGCGGGCGACTTCCGGGGCCAGCGAGGATTTCGAGACCAGGACCTTCTCTTTCTCGACCCAGACCGGCATCGGGTAGAGGCGGGCGAACTCCGCGTTGTAGGAGGTGAGAAAAAACTCGCGGCCGTACGATTCTTCGAGATATCCTTTGAACAGGGATGGGATCTTGAGGCGTCCCTTCTCGTCGACCTTGGCGTGGGAACTCCCCCGCAGCATCCCGTTCCTCGTGGTCGAGGTTCAAAGGCACCCGCGGCGAGCGGGCCTCGCGGCGATCGCCGCCGGGCGTGAAGTCTTTTTTCTTGAGTTCTTTTGGTTAGTGGCCACTTTAGGCCACTTTGCTCCACCGCGCAAGATACAGACCCGCCTGGACCTTGTCAAGGGGAAACTTAAACGATCACAATTAGATAGCGTCTGCTGCATCAGGCTCTATATGTCGCAGGGAGCGATCGCATAGTCCACAACATGCTGTGGAAATGTGGATCCTGACCCGGGAGCCATGTGGTAGCATCGCTAAAGGTGTGGGGAGGAGAGGAGGCGTCGCTTCCGTCGCGGAGGATCCGCAATGAGGCAGGTCGCTTCTGTCACCCCGATCGCCCTGCTCGCATCGCTTCTTGCATCTCACAGCGCCCTGGCGGCCGGACAGCCAGGAGACTACTCGTTCACGGCGAGCATCGGCGAGAGCGGCACCAAGAAGGACAACTCCTACAGCTCGGACCAGATGCTCAGCTTCTCGCTGCAGTACCAGAAGAGCGGCAAGGCCGCCTACCGCGCGACCGCGGGGCTCATGTCGATGAACGGCCGCGAGGAGATCAGCCCGTCGGCGGGGACGCGTGACGCCAGCGCTTTTTACCTCACCGGAGACCTGGTGTTCACTCCGCGGTTCAGGGTCGTCCATCCCTTCGTGGCCGCAGGAGTCGGCTTCTATGACGTGATGCTGACGGACGACCAGGACAATCAGAACGGGCTCGAGGTCGGCATCAACTGGGGCTTCGGTATGGACATCCAGCTCCTCAGGTGGTTCGAGCTGAATGGTGAGATCGCCTACCACTATCTGACCGGGGACGTGTCCAATCCCATCCAGACCATCACCATCGGGGGGCGGTTCGACTTCTAGCTCCCCGCTCGATCGGTCTTGTTGTCGGCCGCTCCCCCCCGCGGTACATTTAGGCCCTCATGAGTCAGTCCCGGCCCGTCCGGCCGTTGCGGCCCGAGCGCGTTCTCATCCCGATCGCCCTGCTGCTCGTCCTTTCCGCCTCGGGGCCGAGTCCGTCCCGCGCCGCCGGCGGGATCGTTCCCACGGGCTGGGAACGCAAGCTGGATCCGTTCCTGAGGCGCCTGGCGCTCGGCACGTCCAGGCGCCAGGGCCGATTCACCGATTCGCTGCCGCCCGGCTCGTCCGCGGCGGCCCGCGCCCTCCCCCCCTTCGTTCAGGTGGAGCGCGGCGAGGCCCCGACGGTCCAGGTCAAGGCGGGTCTGCGCGAGGGGGATGAGGCCTCCGGGCGCGGCTGGGAGGATCTCGAATCCGCTCTCTCCGGCATCGGCGTCGAGGTGAGGGGGCACGTCGGCAGGTTCGCGACCCTGCGCGTCCCTGTGCCGTCGCTCGAGCGGCTGGCGGAGGTTACGGAGATCGTCTGGCTGAAGGCGGCGCACGGCTACGGGCTGCTCAACAACGTCAGCACGTCCGCGGCGCAGACCGCAGCGGACGACGCGAACACCGCCTTCGGTCGCGGCGCCGGCGTCATCGTCGGCGTCGTCGACACCGGCATCCAGTGGACCGACCGGGATTTCCGAAAGACCGACGGCACGACGCGCCTTCTCGGCATCTGGGATCAGACGCTGACCGATCCGGCGCACCCGCCCCCCGCGGGATTCTCGTTCGGAGCCTACTACTCGAAGTCCGACATCGACGCGGCGATCGCCTCCGGCGGGACGCTGCTGACCGGCGACGGCCACGGCCACGGCACGCACGTCGCCGGCTCCGCGGCGGGGAACGGGCTCGAGACCGGCAACGGCGTGCCCGCCGGCACGTTCGCCGGCGTTGCCGCCGACGCCGACCTGCTCGTGGTGCGCGTGTTCGATAACGCCGGCATCTTCTGCGATGCCTGCGACCTCACGTCGGCCGTGCAGTTCATCGCCCAGACCGCGGCGGCCGCGGGCAAGCCGTGGGTCGGCAACATGAGCCTGGGCAGCGACCTCGGATCCCATGACGGGACCGACCCCGACGAATTGACGATCGATGCCGCGGTCGGACCGGCCACGCGCGGCGCGGCGATGGCGATCGCGGCGGGGAACTCGGGGGCGCGCGACGGTCACTGGAACGCGGCGCTGCCGGCGGTCGCCGCGTCGACGAGCAATACCTTCAACCTGACGTATACGCCGAAGACCGGCTCCGACAACGACCACGTCTGGCTCGACCTCTGGTACGAGGGCCCCGACGCCGTCACGGTCGAGATCGTCACCCCGACCCCCGCCGTCACCGTCGGCGCCGCGCGCGGCGTCGACTCGGGAGTCGTGTGCACGAGCCACGGCGCGGTGCAGGTGGACGCATCGAACGCTCCCGATCCGGTGAACGCCGACAACGAGGTGTTCGTCCAGATCTGGGACAGCAGCCTGTGCGCGCCGGTCGTGCCGCCCGACAACGGCATCTGGACGATCCGGGTCACGACCAACACGCGATTGTCCTCAGCACCGTCGTTCGATCTCTGGAACGAGGCCGATGCGGGCAACACGTCGCTCGTGCATCTGGCGACGTTTACCACCGCCAAGAGCGCGGGCGTCCCCGGAACGGCGCGCCACGACATCACGGCCGGCTCGTATGCCGACAAGGACCGCTGGATCAATGTGCAGGGCACCCAGACGATCGCAGGACTCTCGACGGCGGGGGGTGTCGGGAGCCTGTCCGGCTTCTCGGGCCTCGGGCCGACCCGCGACGGCCGGATCAAGCCGGATATCGCGGCCCCCGGTGAATTTGTCGGCTCGTCGCTCGCCGGCAACATTCAGGCCACGCGCGGCACCTTATTCACCGAGCGGGACGGCCAGCACGGCGACATCAGCGGCACGAGCATGGCCTCACCGCACGTCGCCGGCACGGCGGCGGTGCTGCTCGGGATCAATCCGTCACTGTCGGGGCCGGAGATCAAGGCGGCCATCCTGCTCTCGGCCCGCGCGGACGCCTTCACCAATGCACCCGGCCCGCTGCCGAACAACGCCTACGGCTACGGCAAGCTGCGGACGCTCGAGGCGGGGTACCAGGCCGCCTCGATCGTCACCGACCTGGGCGCCACCACATCGACGACGTTCGGCGGCACCGACAGTCCGTTCGTCGACACCTACAACGTCTATCGCGGCAGCATCCCCGGCCTGTCCGCAACGTCGTACGGGAGCTGCTTCCTGCAAGGGCGTCCCTCTCCGGCGTTCGGCGACACCGCCAACCCTCCCGGCGGCCAGGCCTTCTTCTACCTGGTGACCGGCGTGCACGCGGGCGTCGAGGGAACCCTCGGCGTCGACGGCGCCGGACGCATCCGCCCCAACAACACACCCTGCCCGTAGGCGGCGCCGGGGTATAATCCCCGCCCCCAAACGACAGGACGGATGACCGAGCCACGGGCAGGGGCGGGTTCTCGAGCGGACGACGGTGGTCTGATCCGGGCCCTCGGTCTGTGGGATTCCACTCTGCTCGTGATCGGGTTCGTGATCGGATCGGCCGTCTTCCTGGTCACCGGCGGAGCGAGCGGAGTGGCCCGGCTCCTGCCGTCGCCCGGACTGCTCATCCTGGGCTGGGTGGCGGGCGGTCTTCTGTCGTTCGCCGGGGCTCTGGTCTATGCCGAGCTGGGCGCGGCTTTGCCGCGCGCCGGCGGCCAGTACGTGTTCCTGCGCGAGGCGTACGGCGATCTCACCGGCTTCCTGTACGGCTGGGCGCTGTTCGCCGTCATCAATACGGGCTCCCTCGCGGCGCTGGCCGTCGGCTACGCCCGCTACTTCGGCATTTTCGTCCCCGCGCTCGGCACCGACCGCGCGCTCCTGTCGGTTCCCCTGTTTGGCCACGCTCTGTCGATCTCGGCCGGCCAGCTGAACGCCGTGGCCGTGATCGTTTTTCTGTCGATCCTGAACTGCTTCGGCGTGAAGGAAGGGAGCCTGTTCCAGGGGTTCATCACCGTCGTCAAGATCGTCGCCTTCGCCGGATTCATCATCCTGGGGGTCGCGATCGGCAAGGGAAGCTGGTCGCACTTCGCGCCCCTGTTCGGCCCGGCGGCCCCTGCGTCCACAGGTGCGGGCGGAGCGGCGCAGGCCGCGGCCGGCGGCTTCGGCCTCGGGGCGTTCATCCTGTCGATGGTGGCGATGCTATGGGCCTACGAGGGGTGGAACAACATCACCTTCACCGCTGGGGAGATCAGGGATCCGCAGCGCAATCTGCCGCGATCGCTGATCCTGGGGATGACCACGGTCATCCTGATTTACGTCGGCATGAACCTTCTCTATCTGTACGCCATGCCGATCGGCGACATGTTCTCCACCGAGACCATCGGCGAGGCGGCGGCGGGGCGGCTGTTCGGCCCCTTGGGAGCGCGGCTGATGTCGCTGGCGATCCTCGTGTCGGTGTTCGGCTGCATCTCCGCCACCGTGATCTCCGCGCCGCGCGTCTTTTTCGCCATGGCCGGCGACGGGCTGTTCTTCCGGCAGATCGCCGAAGTGAACCCGCGCCACCGCACGCCGGTCAAGGCGATTCTCTGGCAGGGGGCCTGGTCGAGCCTGCTGTGTCTCTCGGGGACCTACGACCAGCTGTACACCTTCGTCGTGTTCGCGGCCGTCCTGTTCTACGCGCTGACCGGCGCCTCGGTCATCGTCCTGCGTCGCCGCCACCCGGAGTGGCCCCGGCCGTATCGCACCTGGGGCTATCCGGTGACCCCGATCCTGTACGTCGGCGTCTGCGCCATCGTGCTGGCGAACACGCTTCTCAATCAGCCGGTCGAGTCCTGCTGGGGCCTGGCGATCCTGGCGTGCGGCCTGCCGGCCTATTTCTACTGGAAGCGGACATGAGAGATCCGTCGAGGTGCGCGGAGTGAGGGCCGCCCTGCTCGCGTGCGTCGTCGCCCTGTCGGCGCTCGCGGCCCTGGCGTTCGCCGCGCCGCGTCTGTGGAACGGTGCGCCGGCCGACGCCGGCGCCCCCTCCGTCCAGGCGGCCGGGGCCGGCGCCAGCGCCATCCACGGCTTCCACCGCGACTCCCTGTCGCGGGAGAGAGAGATCGAATCGCTCATCCTCGGCCTGCCGGACGCGGCGCGCGTCGAGGCACACGCGCGCCTGCTGACGGAGGACCCGCACCTCGCCGGGACCGCCGAGAACGACAGGGTCGCGCGCTACATCTTCGATCGCTTCAGGGAGGCGGGGCTCGAGACCGAGATGACGTCGTATTCGGTCTATCTCGGGTACGTGAAGAGCGCTTTGCTCGAGCAGGTCGCTCCCGAGCCGCGGCGCCTGACGAACCCCGAGGAGGGAGCGGCGGAAGACAAGGACGGCTCCGACCCGCGGGCGGCGCTCACGTGGAACGCCTATTCGCCGTCGTGCGATCTGACGCGCGAGGCGGTGTACGCGAACTACGCGCGCCCGGAGGACTTCGACGCGCTCGACCGGCTGGGGATCTCCGTGAAGGACCGCCTGGTCCTGGCGCGATATTTCAACGGCTATCGCGGCGGCAAGGCGCAGGAGGCCGAGAAGCGTGGGGCCGCCGGCATCATCTTCTACAGCGATCCGATGGAGGACGGATATTTCCGCGGCGACGTCTATCCCAAAGGACCCTGGGGGCCCGAGAGTCACGTGCAGCGCGGCGCCGTGGTGTACGACTACATCGTTCCGGGCGACCCGCTCACGCCGGGCTGGCCCTCGCTTCCGGGCGCCAGGCGCATTTCTCCGAAGAAATCGGAGATCCTGCCGCGCATTCCCTCGGTCCCGATCGCCTGGCGCGACGCGCTCGTCGTCCTGAGGAATCTGGGAGGGCCGGCGGTCCCCGCGGGGTTCCAGGGCGGCCTGCCGCTGACGTACCACGTCGGGCCGGGGCCGTCGAGGCTGCGTCTCAAGATCGAGGCGTCGTTCGAGACGCGCCCGATCACCAACGTCATCGGCCGGCTGCGCGGCAGCGAGGAGCCGTACCGGACGATCCTCCTCGGCAATCACCACGACGCCTGGGTGTACGGCGCCGTCGACCCCATCAGCGGAACCGCGACGATGCTGGAGCTGGCGCGCGTCGCCGGGGAGCTGAAGAAGCGCGGCTTCCCGCCCCGCCGCACGCTGGTGTTCGGCAACTGGGACGCCGAGGAGTGGACGCTGACCGGCTCCACCGAATGGGGCGAGGAGCACCGTGACGAGTTGGCGGCCGAGGGCGTCGTCTGCCTGAATGTCGACTCGTCGGCCGCCGGTCCGAACTTCCAGGCGACCGCGGTGCCGACGTTGCGGCGCCTGATCTCGGAGACGCTGCGCGACGTGCCCGATCCGCGCGGCGGCGGCGACCTGTACTCCGCCACCCTGGCCGCGGCGGAGAAGGACGGCTTCAAGTCGACCTACAACGCCGCCGCGGTCGAGAAGCAGTCGCGCGCGGTCACCTACGACATCCTCGGCAGCGGATCCGACTACACCGTCTTCTTCAATCACATCGGCATGCCGTCGCTCGACGTCGGCTTCGACGGCCCGTACGGCGTTTATCACTCCGTGCTCGACAATTATTTCTGGATGAGCCGCTTCGGCGACCCGGGCTTCGCGTACCACACCGCCATGGTGCGCGTGTGGGGACTTCTGGCCTATCGCGTCGCCAACGCCGACATCCTGCCGTTCGAAGAGTCGCCCTACCCTTCGGACGTGATGGGCTATCTGGACGACATCGAGAAGGGCGCCGGTACGCTGGTCGATGTCTCCGACCTGCGCGGAGCGCTCGCGGAGTGGCAGAGGGCGGCGGTCGAGCTCGACGCCCGGATCGCCGCGGCTCTCACCGGCGAGCCCCTCGCGCCCGAATCGCTGGCGCATCTGAACGCCTCACTGATCAAGGCGGAGAGGGACCTCCTGAGCCCTTCCGGCATCCCGAAGCGCCCCTGGTTCAAACACCTGATCTACGCGCCGCTTCCGAGCTACGCGGCCGAGACCCTGCCCGGGCTGCGCGAGGCGATGCGGGACAACGACGCTCCGCGCGCCCGCGCCCAGGCGAAGGTCCTGGCCGCGGCCATCCGCGCCCGCGCCGCGACGATCAGGCAGGCCGCGGATCAATTGAACGATCGCTGAGCCTTGAGCGGACGATCGGAGGGAGCTATCGCGACGATTCCGGGGAGCCGCCGGGGTTTCCTAAGAGGTCTCCGGTGGTCGCCGCGACCGGCTCGAGAGCGACCGCCTTCGACTCCTCCTGCGTCAGGCCCGACAGAAACTCACGCGCCGCCGCGTAATCCGCCAGCGGAATCTGGCGGCGCGACACGGAGACCGTTCGCCTGATCACCAGCACCTGAATCGGTCCGTCCTGCACGACCTCGTGCTTGGTCAGGGCGGCGAGCCCGGGCCCCTTGGCCTCCCGATCCGCGGGGACCTTCTTCAGTTTTCGTCCCGCCGGCAGCCGCAGTCTCACTTCCGAGGTCTCGGTGAACAGAAAGTCGAAGAAAACCGGATAGCGGCGGCCGGAATAGGTGCCGATTCTGGTCAGGCCCGGCAATCGGGCGAGGTAAGGCGACACCAGCTCCATCGCCCCGGCCCGGGTCACGAAGCGCGGCACCTCGAAGCGGATCGCGATCCTGAGCGGATCGTCGGGACGCGCCGGAGGGATCACCTGGTGCGACGTCATCGCCGCGCCCGGGTAGAGCCATCCCATGAATTCCGCCATGTCATCCGCCTGCTCGGAGGGTTTGGACTCCAGGAAGTCCGCCATCTGGGCGCGCCTCTGGCCCCAGACCTCGATGGTGTACGTTCCGGCGAGATTGCCCGACGCGTCGATCGAGGCGACGACCTGCCGGTGACGACGATTCCGCTCCGGCTCGTACACCGGCGTCTCGACCAGCTCCCCCTTTCCATCGTCCTTCACCACCAGAACATTCGCCCCCTGATCCCTCCACGGGAGGTCGCCGAAGGGTGTGACCTCCGAGGTGGGGTCGGCGAAGAGATACCCGTCTTCCTGGGGCAGGGCGACGATGACGTGGTTGAAATGATCGGCAGGGTAATCGCGCGCGACTTCCCCCTCGTCGCGCGTCAGGATCAGGACCGGATAACCGGTCAGACCGAGCGAGCGGAGCATGGCGATCATCAGGGTGGCCTTGTCCTTGCAGTCTCCGTACCGGTGACGCAGCACGTCGCCGCTGGGATGGGGCTGCATGCCTCCGATTCCGAGCTCGATCGCCACATACGTCACTTTCCCCTGTGCGAATTCGTAGGCCCTGCGGATCTTCTCGCGCGGATCGTCGACGCCCTGGGTGATCTCGCGCGCCGTCTTCTTGACCTCTTCATCCGGGACCATCCGATCCTTGGCCAGGTCGTGGTACCAGGCGGCGATGCCGTTCCAGGTCGACGCATCGATGCGCTGCGTGTCCCAGACAATCTCCTTGAGATAGAGGGACAGGCCCGGCAGGACATCTTCGCTGGGAGGCATGTCCGTCTCCGGCTTGAAGGAGCGGACGTCATGAACGCTCCAGCGGTGGGTGACGCGGCCGTCCGCCTCCTGGCGCGTGTATTCCGGCTCGACTCCCCGAACCGCGTGACGCAGGGCCATGGTGGCGGGGAGGTGCACGGTGATGGTCATCGAGCGAATCGGGATTTCGTCCTGCAGGCGAAACGTCGTCGGAAGATAGAACAGATTTCGCACGTGGGTCTCGTATTCGTACTCGAGCACCGCTCCCGGGATCGCGCCGGGAAAGGTGACGGTGCGGTGCCGGCTGTCGGCGAACAGCTCGAACGAGGCGAACGCAGAGCCCTCCCAGATGTCCTGCTTCTTGACCGCGACGCTCTTGCCGGCCGGATTCACGACCGAGGCCTTCAGGTCGTGGACGGTCACCCAGGGATTGAGGAAGACGCTGGCCTGGCCGTAATCCTCGGCGCCCTTCTTGGTCAGGATGCGCGTCCGGTTCGTGTAATGCACGCGGGCGTCCGTATCGGAGGCGATGTCGATGTCGTAGGTCTCTTCGAGGAGGACCGCATCCTCCCCTGCCTCGAGCTCGGCGGCCGACGGCGGCGGAGTCATCGCGGACGCCAGCGGGAGGACGAGCACGAGCGCCGCGAGGGCCCGTGGGAATCGCAAGGAGGCGGCCCGATTGACTTCCATGGGAGTATTCGTAGAATAACCCAAACGGGTGAGTTTCAACAATTCCCGTCCTCGGGGGTGGCTCGATGACCTGGCATCTCCCCGCACCGCGGTCCTCACGATGGATTTTCGCAACCCTTTCGCTCGCGCTCCTGATCGCCGTCTGGGGCGGCGGGCCGATTCATGCGGCCAAAGAGAAGGCGGCCGAAGGGGACTGGCCCCCGATCACGGATGCCGAGCGCAACCTGAAGCGCGTCGAGCAGGATCCGGAGGCGGACGCCGTCGTTCTGGACAATGAGCGCAGCGGAAAGATCCAGAAGAAGGGCTCCGACACGGTCAACGTCCTGACTTATCACTGGCGACTCAAGGTGCTGACCGACAGAGGCAAGCGCTACGGAGAGGTTCACATCCCGGCGCAGAAGTACTCCCGGGTGAGCAACATTCAGGCGCGGACCATCAAGCCCGATGGAAGCGTCCTGCCGGTGGCCCAGGATCAGATCTTCGAGAAGGTCACGCGGCAGATCGGCACCTTCAAGTGGACGGAGTGGGTCTTCAACTTTCCCGCCGTCGAGCCGGGCGCCATCATCGAGTACCGGTACGACCGATACGACAACAACCTGCTGTTCATCGATCCCTTCTATTTCGAGGGCGAAGAGTTCACGGTGCACTCGAAATTCGTCCAGGGACTGCCCGGCGACATGAGTTATTCGGTGGTGAGGTTGAACACCGGCGACGTGCAGCCGGCCGTCACCGACTGGCACGAAGGGAAGATCAAGGGGAAGCTCTTCACCCTGGAGCTGAGCAATCTGCAGGGCTACAAGGACGAGGTGTTGATGCCGCCGCGCCGCGACGTCAGCCCGCGTCTGGAGATGGTTCTCAAGGGATGGGCCGGATACGCGTGGAAGGCGCTCGCTCGCCAGGACCGTGTGTTCATCGACTGGCCTTCGGTCGCCAAGTGGGCCAGGTTCTATTATTTCGAGGCGATGCAGAAAGGCCAGGGGGAATACAAGACACTGGTCGATTCCTGGGCTCAGGGTGTTGCGGATCCCCAGGAAAAGATCAAGACGGTCGTGCGGCACGTGCAGCAGGACTTCGCGTACATCCCATGGGATACCGTGATCGGCGCCAGTCGTCCGCTGGAGACGCTGCTCAAAGAGCACAACGCCGATAACGAGGAGAAGGCGGTCCTGCTCCTGGCCGCCCTGAAGGTAATCGGGGTCGAGGGGTCGATAGCACTCGTTTCGGGAAGGAATGTCGGCGCGTTCAGCCCGAACTACTTCAGCCTGTCGCAGTTCAGCCATGCCGTCGTCGCGGTGCCGCGCCCCGACGGCTCGACGCTGTGGATCGACCCGACGGTCACCTACGCCCAGGTCGGGTTCATGCCCTGGAAGGACTCGGAGGCGGGAGGCCTGCTTCTCAAGACCGACCAGGGGGAGCAGGTGACGCTCCCCTCCAAGAACGAGATGAGCACGACCAAGTACAAGGTGGTGCTGAAGCCCAGGGCCGACGGCAAGGCCGACCTGGAGGTCGAGGCCGAGTACCAGGGCGAGGACGCGATCACGATGCGGGAGGAGCTCGCGCCCGCCGCGGAGACCGCCCGGATCGCCTGGCTTCAGGATTGGCTGCGTGACGAGCGACCGGGAGCGGCCCTGCGCTCGCACACGATCGAGAACCTGACCGACGTGGACAAGCCGCTCGTGATCAAGATGAACATCGAGGCGTCCGGCCTGGTCACCGTCGCGGAGGACGTCCTTCTGGTGCGGGGATGCGCGCTGTCCTGCCAGGAGAGCAATCCGGTCTCCCGGGGCGCGCGCCATTATCCGTACTACGTCAATCCCGGCTGGAACGAGGAGGAGACGCTGCTCATTCAGCCCGCCGAGGGAATGAAGGCGACCACCATGCCGCCGCCAATCGCGACCCGCTCGGAGATCGGATCCCTGGTGTTCAGCTGCATGTCCCAGTCCGACGGCGGAGCGCGCTGTACCCGACAGTTCGTCGCCCGGAGGAACCGCTGGCCCGCCACGGTCCAGGACAATCTTCGCAAGATGTACGACAAGGTGGTCGAGGCCGACCACGCCACCGTCGCCTTCCAGAAGGGGGGCGAGGCCGCGGCGGGAGCGCCGTAGGTCCGCGCCGTCGGCGCACGGCGGATCAGCGCAGCGATTTCTCGAGGCGGGAGAGGGCGCGGTCGAGGCGGGAGACCAGGTCGTCCATCTCGGCGCCCGTGATGGTGAAGGGGGGTGCCACGATGAAGTGGTCGCCGTCCTGCCCCTCGCGCGTGCCGGAGCCGGGATAGATCAGGAGACCCTCGTCGAGGCACAGATCGTAGAGGCGCCGCGACGCCTTGAGCGCGGGCGGGAACGGCTCACGGCTCTTGCGGTCCTTCACCAGCTCGATCCCCCACATCATCCCCATCCCCCGGACGTCGCCGACGATCCGATGCCGGCGAAGGGCCGCCAGCTTCTCGCCCAGGATCTTTCCCATGCGGGCGGCGCGGGAAATGAGGCGGTTCTTCTCGACGTAGTCGAGGACGGCGCT
>DATFVU010000015.1:0-9942 GCA_035260145.1 Candidatus Polarisedimenticolia bacterium
TGGATTTCGTCGGCGAACCGAATCGACAGGAGACAGTCGCGCAGCGTGGCCTCCTCGTTGAAGGTCGGCACGATCGCGGTGAGAGGCGGTCGCCCCGGGCTCATCCCTTCCTCTCCTTGCGCGCCTCCCTCTGCTGCGACCGGTCGTAGTCGGACAGAAGCGCCTTGGCCCTGGCGGAGAGATCCCCTTTCGGATCGTCCTGGAACAGCCTCCCGAAGAACTCCTCGGCCTCCGGCCGGTTGCCGACGGCCAGGAGGCACGTCCCGATGTCGAGGAGCACCTGGCCCGTCCGTTGATATTGGGGATACCGGTCCAGGATGACGCGGTATCGATCGATGGCGGCGTTGTATTTCCTGCGCTTCTGGTAGAACCGCCCGACGAACCGCTCGTGTTCCGCCAGCCGGTCGTTGCACTCGACGATCTTTTCCCTGGACTGCTCGACGTAGGGGCTCGTCGGATAGGCGGCCGAGACCTTATCGAACTCCTGGATCGCCTGCTGCGTCAGCGACTGGTCGCGATCGGGCGACAGGGCCTGTTGGAACAGCGACATCCCCACCATGTACTGGGCGCGCGCGGCCTCCTCGTGGTTCGGGTAGTAGGTCAGAAAGGTCCGATACCCGTTCAGCGCCTCGCCGTAGTTCAACTGCCCGCCGTCCTTGTAGAACGCCTCGGCGATCGCCAGCTGAATCTTGGGAAGGAGATCCCGATCGTCCGGTGGTACGCGCGGCAAGGCTTCCTGAAGAAGCGTGCGCGCCGCGAAGTAACGCTTGTGGGCGATCTTCTCTTGCGCCATCTCGTAGACCTGCTGCGGCGGCAGGGAAGGCTTCTGCGACTTGTGCTTGGCGGCGCAGGCGGCCCCTCCGAGCAGCGTCAGCGTCAGCCCCGCGCACAGAAGCGCCCGCCGAGCGCGCCGGGCCGAACGGCCGCGAGGAGTGCCCGTCAAGCCAGAAGCTCCCGGAACCTCGCGGGCAGGCGGCGCGGCCGGCCGCTGCGGTCGACCGCCGCGTGCTCCGTGCTGCCCGTGGCCAGGGTGCGACCGTTCGCTTCGGATTCGACACGATACGAAAAGGAGACGCGCACCGCGGTGGCGCTCTCGAGGCGCGTATGGACGCGAAGAAGATCGTCGTAGCGCGCCGGCGCGTGGTAGGAGCACGAGGCCGCGATCACAGGAAGAAGGATCCCTTCCTCCTCGAGGCGGAGGTAGGTCAATCCCCTGGCCCGCATCAGCTCGGTGCGGCCGATCTCGAACCAGACGAAGTGGTTCGAGTGGTGCGCCACCCCCATGCGGTCCACTTCGGGATACCGGACCCTCAATTCCACGACGCCGCCGGCGGACACGCCGTCACCTCCGCCGCGCCCGCTCCAGCAGGTCCGCGAGCGCGCGGGCGCGCCCCTTCGGATCGCGGCCGTCGAAGACGGCCGAGCCCGCGACCAGGATGTCCGCGCCCTGTTCCCGGAGCGCCACGATGTTGTCGGGGCCGACTCCGCCATCCACTTCGATCCTCGCCCTGCACCCGGAAGCATCCAGGCGCTCCCGCAAGGCGCCGACTTTCGCCATGACGGAGGGAATGAATCGTTGCCCGCCGAATCCCGGGTTCACCGACATCAGGAGCACATAGTCGACATCCGAAAGGATGTCCTCGAGCAGGTCGATCGGGGTCGCGGGGTTGAGCGCGACGCCCGGGGCGGCGCCGCAGTCGCGGATGAGCTGGACCGTCCGGTGCAGGTGCGGCACCGCCTCCTGATGGACCGAGATCATGTCGGCTCCGGCCCTCGCAAACCTCTCGATGTACGCGTCCGGCCGCTCGATCATGAGGTGGACGTCCAGGGGCCGATCGGTCATCCTGTCGATCGCCTCGACGACCAGGGGACCGATCGTCAGGTTGGGCACGAAGTGCCCGTCCATGACGTCGAGGTGGAAGAGCCCGGCGCCGCCGGCCTCGGCCGCGGCGATCTCGTCCGCCAGGTGCCCGAAGTCCGCCGTCAGAATCGACGGCGCCAGCGCCGGCACGGCGGGAAGTCCGGTCGCCGTTTTGCGCGGCCCGGGCTCTTCGCCGGCCGTGCTAGCCACCGTCACGGCCCCCGGCGATGGTGAGCGTCACGAGATCGCCGGTGCGCACGGGGAAGCCGGGTTCGGGGTCCTGCGCCACGACCGTTCCCGCGGGCGCGTCCGCCGGCTGACGGCGCGCGGGCGCCACGCGCACGCCGGCCCGCGACAGGAAGGCCAGCACCTCGTTCTCGCCGCGTCCCTTCAGGTCGGGCATGACGTACGCGCGCGGCCGCGTCCCGCGGCTCACCAGAAGAGCGACCTTGGCATCGCGCAGCCCGGCGCTTTCCGGAAGAGGATCCTGGGCGATCACCATGTTCTCCTCGACCCTGCGGCTGTACACGTAGACCTGGTCTCCCAGCTTCATGCCCTGCTGCTGCAGCGTGATCTGGGCCCGGCGCGCGGCCCCCCCGCGCAGCTCGGGAATCGAGTTCACCTTATTTCCAAGGCTGACGACCACCTTGACCTTGCGCTCCGGCTTGATCGCCGTTCCGGGGGCCGGGTCCTGCGCCAGGATGCGCCCGACGTCCACCTTCTCATCATTGCGCTGCGCGGCCTCTTCGAGAATCAGGCCGTTTCTCTTCAGAAGCGCCGACGCGTCCTCCGCGGTCAGCCCCGACAGATCGGGCACCTCCACGTCGCGACCCGAGACCGATCGCCTCACGGTCATGTAGGCGGCCAGCGCACCGACCACCACGAGGAGGCCGACGAAGCCCCCGACCCAGGCCAGGAGAATCGCCCCCCGGCGAACCTGATCTCTGTTGATTTCCTTGAGGATACGAGCCCCCTACGCGAGTCGCATCGCATGGTAGCACAGCGGTCGAGTCGCGCCCAAGACGGCGGCTCAGGTTCTCCTGAGGGCCGCAGCGAAGAAACCGTCCACGTCATCGCGCTGCGGCAGCGTGGCCAGGAACCCCACGGCATCCACGAAGCGGTGAAGCGCCGCCGGCAGGATGGTTCGGGCGTCCGCGATTTCGAAGTCCCTCCGCTCGCGCAGCAGCTCGTCGACGCGCTCGCGACCCTCCTCCGGCTCCAGGCTGCAGACGGAATAGACGAGGCGACCGGAAGGGGACACGAGCTCGGCCGCGGCGCGAAGTGCTTTGGCCTGGAATGCGGCCGCCGCGGAGATATCTGCGATGCCGCGCCGCCAGCGGATCTCCGGGTGGCGCCTGATCACTCCGGTCCCCGAGCACGGCGCGTCGAGGAGGACGCGGTCGAAGCGGCCGCGCAGTCCCGGGAGCGCGGCGTCGGTGACCAGGCGGAGGATGCCTCCGACTCGAAGCCGGCGGGAGTTTTCCTCGAGCAGGCGCAGCCGCGACCGCGAACCGTCCGCCGCGACCATCATGCCGTCCGGAGGGGCCGTCTCGGCCGCCGCCAGGAGCTTGCCGCCGGGCGCCGCGCACAGATCGAGCACCCGGCATGCGGCGTCGATCGGGCGCAGCATGAGCGCGACCATCTGGGCCGCCTCGTCCTGGATGTAGATGAGCCCGTCGCGGAACGCCCGGGTTCGCTGGGGGGCGCCGCGCACCACCCGCATGGCACCCGCGAGAACGGGGGACGGAACCGCCTCGACTCCCTCATCTCGGAGGCGACGCATCAGGTCGTCTTGGGAATCGCACCCACGCACGGCGCGCAGGACCACCGCGGCCGGCCGATTGAATGTGTCGAGGAGGGCCTCGCATTCCTCGCGGCCGAATCGCTTCAGGTAACGACTCACCAGGTCGGGGGGGAACGAGTAGGCCTCGGCCAGAAAGAGCGCCGGGTCGGGGACCTGCGCCGGAGGCGGTGCCATCGGGTCGAAGCCTCCGTCCAGCAGACGGCCGGCGGCCCTCAGGACACCGTTGGCGAACGCGGCGGCGCCTCTCCCCCGGCGCGCCCGGACGAGCGACACGGTCTCGTTAACCGCGGCGCTGCGCGGCACGCGGGTCAGGAACAGGATCTGAAACAGCGCCAGGCGGAGTGCTACCAGCGTGGGAGGGTCGATGTCCGACAGCGGGCGGCGGGATGTTCTCTCGATCAGGCGGTCGAGGACTCTTCTGTGGCGCAACACCCCGTACACGAGGGTCGTCGCCAGGTGTCTGTCGCGCTCGCCTGGAACGTCGATGTCCGCCAAGAGCGCGTTGCTGCTGCCGCCTCCGAACTCCACTCCCTCGAGGACGGCCAGGGCGGCGGAGCGGGCGCTATCCGGATTTCGGCGCCTGGGCAAAGATCTCACCGACACGGATCATCCGGCCGTTGGACGCCTCGCGCGCCGTCATCGACCTGCGCCCCGGGAACTGGACCTGAAGGATGCGCAGACGGCTGTCGCGCTGGCACTGCACGACGATGGCGTCCCCCGTCGCGATCACGCGGCCGGGCTCCGGGGTCGGCACCACCGTCGCGGCCGGCTCGAGGCTCACCTCGGCGCGCAGCACGGTGACCGGCCGATCGCCCAGAAGGGTCACGGCCAGGGGCCAGGGGTGGCAACCGCGCACGAGGTTGGCGATCTCCTGGGCATTGCGCGACCAGTCGATCCTCCCGTCGGCGCGCGTCAAGATGGGGGCCAGACTCGCCTCTGCGGGATCCTGCGGCTTCGGCTCGAGCTCTCCGCGCGCGTGCATCGCGAGTGTGTCGAGCAGCAGCCCCGCGCCCAGGTCGGAGAGCCTGCGCGTCAGCTCCCCGGCCGTCTCGTCCAGGCCGATGGCGCACTCGCGCTTCAACAAGATATCCCCGGTGTCCAGCCCCGCGTCCATCTTCATCGTGGTCACGCCCGTCACCTTCTCCCCCGCCATGATCGCGCGCGCGATCGGCGCCGCCCCGCGGTACTTCGGGAGGAGCGAGGCGTGCAGGTTGATGCACCAGTGCTTTGGAACGCGGAGGATCTCGGGCGGCAGGATCGCTCCGAACGCGACCACCACGATCGCCTCCGGGGCCAGCCCCGCCAGAGTCGCCGCGAAGCCGGGGTCCCGGATCGATTCGGGGGACAGGACCGGCAGTCCGGCGCGAGCCGCCTCGGCCTTGACGGGCGACGGCTCCGGGGCCGAGGCCCGCCGATGACGCGGCCGATCGGGTCGCGAAACGACCGAAACGATCTCGTGCCCGCCGCGAAAGAGCGCCCGCAACGAGGGCACGGCGAACTCGGGCGTCCCGAAGAAGCCGATCCGCATGCTCCTCCCCGAGGGGATCGTTGTGCGGGTTCGGAAGACTCCGGCGGCCTTTCGGAGCGACGCGGATGCGCTGACGCGGTTCCTACGCCGGCACCAGCTCCCAATCCCCGTCGCGCATCCGCTTCTGGACCTTCCTCTTGATCAGCCGCCGCTTCAAGGGGCTGAGGTGTTCGATGAACAGCCGGCCATGGAGATGGTCGATCTCGTGGTTGAGCGCGCGCGCCATCAGGTCCCGGCCCTCCAGGGTGCGAACGTTGCCTTTCAGATCCATCGCCTCGATCAGGCAGCGATCCGGCCGCGCCACCCGTTCGGTGAAACCGGGAAGACTCAGGCAGCCCTCCTCGTCCGCCTGCGTCCCCGTGTTCTCGAGGATTCTCGGGTTGATCAGGACATGGATCTCGTCCGGCTTCTCGCCGACCGTCAGATCGACGACCGCGACTTGAAGCGCCACGCCCACCTGGTTGGCGGCCAGCCCGACCCCCGGAGCCGCGTGCATGGTCTCGATCATGTCCCGCACCAGACGCTCGATGTCGGGAGTGATCTCGCGCACGGCCTTGGAATCGGTCGCGAGGACTTCGTGCGGGTAGCGGAGGATCGGCAGGATCGCCATGAGGGCGATTGGTTTACCACACGCCTCACGACGCGTCAAGAAACGGCGGGGAGGTCAGTGCCGCTTGTCGTCTCCCTTGTCGTGATCGTCCTTTGGCTTGGACGGGGATCCCTGAGACTGAGGCTGCGGCTGGGGAGGACGCTCCCGCTGCCGGGGCTTGACTTCGGGACGCTGGGCTCCTGGCTGCGTCGCGCGAGGCGCCTCGGCGCGCGGACGACCGCGCTCGCTGCGGACGCCGTCGAACAATCTCCCGACCGGTTCGTCCGAGGCCGCGCCCGGACGGCGCACCTTGTCACGCGGCGGCTCGCTCCTTGGAGCGTCATTGCCCCGCCCCTGCGGGCGCGTTTCGGCGCGGCCCTGCGGCTCGCGCGACGATTCGGGCTGTCGCGTCGGCGGGGCGATCCTTTCACCCCCGGGAGTTCGCTGGCGCGCGGGAGGCACGGTCCCTTGAGGAGGCGCGTTGACGCCGCGTCCACGAGCGCCATTGGGCGCGGCCGGATCGTAGCGCCTGCCCGCCTGCGGGCGGTAGGGCTTTTCTCGTGTCACGCTGTCGGACCGGCCGGCCGGCCGGCCGTTCGTGCGCGGCGGTCCGCCGCGAACCTGACCGTCGGGAGAGCCCGGTCGAACGCCCGGACGCGTCTGCCGCGGACGCGGGCGCAGTTGTTCCAGGGCCGCCGGGGCGCCCCGGCGACCGCGCGCCTCAGCGGAGACCCTCTCCGAGGTGCGGAACGACATCGGTTTGTTGTCGCGATCCACGGCCGCGGGCAGTGGCGCGCGGCTGCGGCGCACGCTGTCGACGAACTGGGCGCCATGCCCGGGCTGACGTCCGACGTCATGCGGGTCGAATTGGGGCAGGCGCGACGTGATGACCACGTCCGTGCCGCGCGGCAGGCGGTCGACACGCACCGCACCACGCGGCGCCCGCCGCTCCCCGAACTGATCGATCGAGACGTATCGCCACCCCCGCGGCTGCAGGCGCGACACGTTCACATTGACCACGTTGACGATGGCCGTGTCCTGGAACACCGGACGGTTGTAATAGTTCAGCGGGCACCACCCCACGTACGACGGCCCGGCCGCGAAGCTGACCCAGGCACCGCTCCAGACGCGGCCGGGAATCCAGACCCAGCCGACGTTGACGACCATGTCCCAGCGACCGTAGTGATAAGGGGCCCAGCCCCAGGGGTCGTAGGAGACCCACACCCAGCCGGTGCGGCACCACGACCAATATCCGTTCACGTAGGGACCCCAGGCCCCGCTGTAGACCGGCCTCCACACCCAGCCGTAGTCCGGCACGTTTTGCCAGGAGCCGTAATACGACAGCTCACCGACATACGGGTGGACCTCGCGCGGAACCTCCTGGACGATGGTGTCGATCGGCTCGTCGCTGCCGCGCCCCGCGTACGCCCCCAGACGCGACTCGCAGAACCTGTCGAAATCATCCAGACGCGCCGTGTTGAATCGGATCGCCTCGGAGGGGGCCCGACCCGGCTCCACGCTGCTGCGCTCGCCCGAGCGTACGAGCACCGATCCGTCGTCCCCCGAAAGCTCCGCGACACCGCGGAAGGAGTAGACGGTCGTGATCCCCTCGTCGGTCTCGATGCGGAAACTCCCCCCCGAGAGGAGGTAGACCGATCCCCCTTCGGTGTCCACACGGAACGTCTTGTTCCTGTTCTCGGGGTCGGGGGCGAGGATGCGGACGGCGCCCGTCTCCAGCGCGAACAGGTTGGTCGATTCGTAGCGGCTATCGATGTCGGCGAGATTGCGAACGCTCAGCCGCGTACCCACGTCCAGCCAGAGAGTGGACCCGTCGGCCAGGCCGATTTCGGACCGGCCGTCGCCATTGAGAAGCCGGTCTCCGGCGGCGACAGGGTCGTTCACGTTGGCGTCCGTGGACTCCCTGTCGGCGGTCCTCTGCAGGGTCATGCTTCCTTCGAGAAAGCGCACCCGTCCGAAGGTCGAGCCGTACTCGGGATCCTCGGCAGGGTCGGCGGCGTGGGTCAGTCCGAGAGCACCGCTGAACGCCGTCAGGACCCCGATGGCAAGGATGCCCGCTGCTCGTCGTGCCCGCTTCGGAATGGTGAACATGGTCAAGACCGCCTTCCTGGGAGCCATGGGACAGGCTTCACTCGTCTTAGCCATTTCCGTGCCACTGCCATGGGCATTGGCCCGGGATCCGAGGATCGGGGATTGCCGCCAATCCGGCCCGCCCGACCAGGCGTCCTTCGAGGGATGTCCACCGTCCATAGGCCACTCGTCCTCCGCTTCGGACATCGCCGCATCTGCATGGACGGCGTCTTTGGGCCGGATTATACTGGCGCATGACCGTCGCCTACCGTTTCACCTGCCTGCTCCTGGCGTTCACGGTGGCGCTCCCCGCCCTGGCGGGCTCCCGAAAGAACAAGTCGGCCCCGGAGGAAAAGAACAAGCCGAGGGTCACCCTGACGCCGGATCCGGCCTTCGGGTTCACCCCCGTCACGGTCATCCTGACGGGCCATCTGTCCGGGGTCGATCTGCACGACCGGAACTTCTGCCATGCCGCGGTGACGTGGGTCCGTATCGACCCGGGCCAGACCGAGCACGACAACCTCAGGATCCGTGAAGATCCCGCCTGCATCCACCCGGACGAGGAGACCTCGGTCACCACCACCTTCACGAAGGTCTTCGACCTGTATCAACCCGGATCCTACCTGTTCCGGCTGGAGATTCAGGCCAAGGACGGGACGCAGGTCGTCTCGAGCTACACCCGGGTCGAGGTTCTCCGCGTTCAGTGAGGCGGTTGATCTCCCGACGGAGCCTCGGGCGTCCCCTCAGGCTCGGCGGGGGCCAGTTTCTTCAAGAACCTGTCCGTCACGCGCTCGCGTAGCTTCTCCTTCGCCTTTTCCTTGGCGGTCTGCACCTGAGCCCGCGAATCGAGCCTGAACGTCGGGCTGGCGAGATCCCCCCCGAGGCCAAAGTGGATCACCAGCCGGTCATCGGCGGTGAGCCCCCCCAGACGGGCGTTCTTGGCCACCATGCCGCGGGTGGATTCCTCCGAGAAGAGCGCGGTGACGTTCAGATCGAGGCGGGAGTCGAGCCCGACCCAACCCTTCGCATCCAGGTCGAGATCCGTGGAGCGCAGGGCCAGGTCGTCCGTTCTGGCCCGGCCGTCGGCGATCCTGAGCTCCGACGTGAGGCTCTCGAAGGGCGTGCTTTCCCTGCCGATCCCCTTGCCTCCCGCGAGCTCCAGGAGCGCCGCCAGCTGCTTCAGAACGCTGAAGGACGTGAGCGACCCGTCCGTCAGCTCCACGGCACCCGATCCGCCCGCCGTCTTGAGAATCGTGTCCATCCCCGCTCCGCTGGCGCCGAGATCGAGCGTGCCCGCCAGCCGGCCGCGCAGCAGACCGCTCAGCTCCTTGTCGTAGTCCGTGAGCAGGGGATCGACGTCCACACCCTTCAGACGGGCCGCGAGAGCGTAGCGCGGGACCGCGCGCGAGAGGTCCACGCTCGCCGAGCCGTTCAGCGTTCCCCCGTAAAGGGAGGCGCGCAGGTCCTTGAGCGAGAAGACGCTTTTCGCCAGGGTCATCGATGCCCCCACGTTCGACAGGTCGAACGTCTGAAAGCGGACCTGTTTCACGTCCAGGCGTCCTGCGCCGCTGATCTCCTCGAGGATGCCGGCCGAGCCGGCGCCCGCCTCGGCGCTCGCCGGGACCGTGCCCGTCGGCGTCGTCGGCACGAGCGTGGCGATGATTTCGTTCAGGTCGATTCGGGGCGAGGTGAGCTTGAACCCGACGCGCGGGTGGATGAAGTCCTCCACCTGGAGGCTGCCCTCCAACGACGAGGCTCCGGCCCGGACCTTGAAGTCCTTCCACTCCGCCCGATCGCCGTCCACCGTCAGGTGTCCGGACAGGTCCTTCAGCGGCAGGGCCATCCCGGCGTCGCGGTAGCTGAGCCCTTCGAGCCCGAGACTCCCCTTGAAGCGGAGCGCCTCGGGATGCTCGATGGGGAGCTCCGCGGCTCCATCCAGGTCGACCGATCCGCTCACCTGGAGGCCGGCGGGGCGCGCCACCCCGATCCACGGGAGGAGGGTGGCGAAGTCCTCGGCGCGGAGCCGCCGCCCCTTGGCGCGCAGGGTCAGTCGGGGGGATTCCCGGCCCGTG
>DATFVU010000016.1:0-2870 GCA_035260145.1 Candidatus Polarisedimenticolia bacterium
GAACTCCACCACGACGTTCGCCCGCCCCTGCTTGCTGGTGGAGGAAATCGTCTTCACCCCCTGGATGGTGGTGACGGCGTCCTCCAGGGGCTCGATGACGTCCGACTCCATCACCTCCGGGGAGGCCCCCTCGAGGGTCACCGAGACGTTGATGACCGGGAAGTCGACGTCCGGGTTCTGGCTGACCCCCAGGCGGGAGAAACCGATGGCGCCGAACACGATCAGCGCCGCCATCAGCATCCAGGCGAACACGTGGTTCTTGATCGACAGATCGGAGAGGGTCACCGTGCGGTCTCCGGCGTCACGGCGCGTGGCGCTCTCACCGTGCGGTCTCCGGGCCCGTCGAGCCGCCGGCCGGGGTCACGACCTGCACGTCGACGCCGTCGCGCAGGATGTCGCCGCCGTCGGTGACGATCTCGGCGTTCGGCTGCAGCCCCGAGGCGATCTCGACGGTGCCCTCCTTGGTCCTGAGCCCCAGGCCGACGCGTCGCTCGACCGCCTTGCCGTTCAGCACCTCGAACACCACGAACCCCCGATCGGTCGACAGCACGGCGCGATCCGGGATCACCACGACGTTCTTGCGGTTCTCCACGTCGGCCCGCACTTCCGCGAAGAAGCCGGGCTTCAGCTCGCCGGTGGCGTTGGAGACCCGCGCCAGGCTCTCCACCATCCGGGTGGCCGGGTCGGCGGAGGAGGAGACGTGGAACACCTTCGCCGTGAAGTCGCGGCCGGGACGGCTGGCGGTGGTGAAATGCACCTCCATCCCGTCCTGCAGGTGCACCGACTCCTGCTCCGAGACCTTGAAGCGGACGTTGAGGGCCGCGGTGTTCACCAGGGTCGCCAGGACGTCCTTCGCCTCGACATGCTGGCCGGTGACGACCGACTTGCTGTTGATCGTTCCCGCGACCAGCGGGCGCACGATCGAGCGCTTCTGGTCGATCTCCGCCAGCTCGAGCTCCGCCCGCGCCTCGGCGACGGAGGCGCGCAGACGCTCGGCCTCCTGGCGGGCCCGCTCCACCTCCTCGTCGGACACCAGGGGCGGGACGTGCTTCAAGAGTTCTTCCCGGCGCCTCAGGTCGGAGAGGGACTGCGCATGCTGGGCCTCTGTCCTGTCCAGGTTGGCCTTGGCGCGCTCCGCCTCGACGCGGAAGCGGTCCGGATCGATCAGCGCCAGAACGGTGCCGGTGGTGACCGCGTCCCCCTCTCTGAAGCGGACGGCCGTCACCACCCCCTCGACCCCCGCGACGATGCGGACCTCTTCCTGCGCCTCGAGCGACCCCACCGCCGCGAGGGAGTAGGTGACGTCGCGCACGCCGGCCCGCTCGGTCGCCACTCGAAGGACCCGACCCGAGGAGGCGGGGGCGGATGCGGGCGCGGGCCCGCCTGCGGGCTTCGCGGCCGACTTATCGGCGGCACCGGTCGACTCGTTCGAGCAGGCGCCGAGCAGGCCCACCGCTGCGGCCAGGACCATGCAGACGGGAGGGGAGGCCAGACGCTTCATTGGACCGCCCTGCCGTTCAGCTGCGCGCCACGGCTTGCAGAACGGGCGCCGTTCGAGCGCGCGCCCGCGACGACGCCGCGCTTCGCGGCCCGCCCGTTCGGCCGCAGGCCGTTCAGGAACACCGCCGCGCAGAGGCCGGCGGCCAGCTCGCACGGCATCCGTCCCGGGAGCGTCCGGCCGTACAGATTGTTCATCAGCGCGTAATTGCAGGCCATCCCGAGGAAGGCGCGCGCCGCCGGCAGGGGAGGGGCGGCCCACAGCGCCCCCTCTTCCATCCGCCGGGTCAGATAGCGGGCCAGGGTCCGCGTCAGCTTCAGAATGCGGGCTTCGAGGAACAGACGGCTCAGCTCGTGCCCCTCCAGGGCGGAGAAGAACAGCAGGCGCACGAACGCCGGGTCCTGCTCCATGCTGCGGATCAGATTGGCGGCCAGCCCTTCGAGCACTCGCTCGTCGTCGTTCGCCTCGGCGGCGGCATGCGGAAACGGATCGCCGGAGGCGGCGATGAACCGGTCGATGATGGCCCGGTACAGGGCCGCCTTGTCGGGGAAGAAGCGGAAGATCATGGCCTCGCTGACGCCGGCCTGCCGCGCCAGCGCGCGCGTGGTCGAGCCCTCGAACCCCTTGCGGCCGAAGACCGCGACGGCCGACTCGAGGATCTGCTCGCGGCGCCTCTCGGCCGTCAGACGTGAACGGGACATGCGCCCCCTTTGCGACGACGAAAGGATCGAACGACAAAAGGGCCGGACGACGAAAGTAAGTAAGTGCTTAGTTTATGGGACGCGCGGTGCGGCCGCAAGCGTCCGTGACAAATATTTACAAGGGGTTGAAGGCGCCTGATTCCCTGTGCGTCAGCTGCCGGTGCGCGCCACGACGACCGTGACGTTGTCGTCCCCGCCGCGCCCGTTGGCGAGATCGATGAGGGCCTGGCAGGCGGCCGCCGGATCGTCCCTGTGCGTCATGACGGTCTTCAAGATATCGCCGTCCTCGACCATGGTGGTCAGGCCGTCCGAGCACAGGAGCAGCAGGTCTCCCGGACGCAGATCCTCCTGGATCAGGTCCGGCTCCACCTCGTCCTGGCTGCCGACGGCGCGGGTCAGGATGTTGCGCGCCGGATGCCGCCTCGCCTCCTGCGTGCTCAGGGCGCCGGCGCGCACCTGCTCGTTCACCAGCGTGTGATCCGAGGTGAGCTGCCGCAGCGCGCCGTCGCGCAGCAGGTAGGCCCGGCTGTCGCCGACCGAGCCGATATAGGCGCGCGACCCCTGGATGTGGGCGATCACCACCGTGGTCCCCATGCCGCGCATGCTGCTGTCCTTGCGGACCGAGCGGACGATCTCCTGGTTGGCCAGACGAATGGCGTTCAGGACCCGCC
>DATFVU010000017.1:0-3502 GCA_035260145.1 Candidatus Polarisedimenticolia bacterium
CAGCTCCTCGATGCGCTTCGGGTGGATGTTCCCGTCCTTGATCAGGCGCTCCAGGGTCAGACGCGCGATCTCCCGCTTGATCGGGTTGAAGCAGGAGAGCACCACGCTGTCGGGTTGCTCGTCGATCAGGATCTGCACCCCGGTCGCCTTCTCGAAGGAGCGGATGTTCTTTCCCTCATGGCCGATGATGCGCCCCTTCAGCTTCTCGTTCGGCAGCGGGAAGGCGGTGACGCTGCGCTCCGCCGACCAGTCCGACGCGGTCCGCTCGATGGCCAGCGAGACGATCTTGCAGGCCTCGACCTCGGCCTTCTTCTGGGCCTCTTCGCGCGCCTCGCGGATCATCTTGGCCGCCTCGAAGCGCACCTCCTGTTTCATGTTGGCCAGAAGCATCTGCTTGGCGTCTTCCGGGGTGAGGCTGGACGCACGGCTGAGCTGGGCGTTGAGGTCGTCCGCCAGACGCCGGACCCTCTCCCGCTCCTTGCGCGCTTCCGCCTGGGACTGCTGGGTCTCCCGCTCGCGCTGCTCGAGCGATTTCTCGCGCGACCTCAGGCGGCTGTCGCGCTCTCCCAGGCCCGACTCGCGATCGTCCAGAACCTGCTTCTGCCGCTCGGCGTCGCGCAGCCGTCCCTGCAGATCCTGCTCGAGGCGCGATTTGGACTTGAGCCATTCCTCGCGCGCCTGCAGGACGGCCTGGCGCTTCTGCTGCTCGGCTTCCTGAAGACCCCGGTTGATGATCTCCCGGCTCTCGCCGCGGGCCTTATCCAGCCTGGCCCGGACGAAACGACTTCTGAAAAACCACCCGACGAGACCTCCGGTCAGGAGAAGGACTCCTGGGAGGAGAACATTGATGAGCGTCATCCGCATGCCGTGCCCCCTGCGCGGCCGGAAACCCGGCGGCGCGGAAGGATCCTCTCCCGGCCATGGCATGTGATCCGATGCACGTTGCGCCCGGCTGACGATAAGGGCCGGGACGCAGTGAACCGCTGGGGAAAATCGCGTTGTCGACGGACTGGGTTGGAGAGTTGCGAAAGCCGATCGGGTGCGGGGCCGGCGACACCGGGCGGCCATCGACCGCCCCTGATTCAGGACGCAGGCATCGAGGACCCGGCCGGCCCGGATGCCCGTGCCGGCCTTCACCGCGCGGCGAGAAGCCGCGGCGGAGCCTCGCCACCGTTGCGCGCTGTGCCACCCCGCTCCCCCCTGCCGGCCGGGCCCTAAGGCCCGACCTCAGGCGCCGGGTGAGAGGACCGTTGCGTGCTAAAGCGTTGCAAAACCGGATGAAGTATAGCACCCGGTAGCGAGCCCCCGCAAGTTTTCGGCGGGATCAGCCCGAGGCGGGAGTCAGGCGGGATCCTTCGATCCAGGCGGCGCCGTCGGCATAGTGCTCCTTCTTCCAGATCGGCACGATCTGCTTCAGGCGCTCGATGACGTGGGCGCATGCGGCGAGCGCCTCGCGGCGGTGCTCCGCCCCGACCGCGATGATCACGCTCGCCTCGCCGATGTTCAGCCGGCCGATGCGGTGCAGGATGGCGACGTGCGGCGTGCCGAATCGCTCCTCGGCTTCGCGCCCGATGTCGCGCATCACCCGCTCGGCCATCTCGGGATAGGCGTGGTACTCGAGGGCGCGCACCGGCCGGCCCTCGTGATGGTCGCGCGCCGTGCCGATGAAGGTCGCGATGGCGCCCCTGCCGGGACCGGCGACGGCGCCCACCGCTTCCTGCAGATCGAGGACCCCCTCGACAATCCGGTACAGTCCCGGCACGACGATTCTCCTAGCCCCCGCTCACCGGCGGGAAAACGGCGATCTCCTCGCGGCCCGTGACCGCCTGGTCCTCCCTGGCGTAGACCCGATCGCAGGAGAACATCGGGCGCTCCTCGCGCAGCGCCGGAACCTTGGACCGCACTCCGGCCCAGACGTCGGCGAGCGTCGCGTTCGCCGGCACCTCCACCTCGATCGAGCGGGCGCCTGCGGCCTCGCGGTAGCGGGCGAACAGCATGACCGAGATCCTCATGGCGCGGCACCCGGGGCGCGCCCCGCGGGGGACGCAAGCCGACGCCTTTCCCGGACCAGCGCCAGCACCTGGCCGACCATGGCGTCGATTCCCGCCTTCACGTCGGCCAGACGCGTGAACGCCGTGGAGGCAGGAGTGTGGACGATGCCGCGCTCGCGGTCGATCGTCAGGGTCTGGGGGTCGGTGGGAGGGGCGGGCACATCGATCGGTTCCCCCAGGACCGTTCGCACTGGGATCTCGCCCAGACTGGCGCAGCCGATCGGCTTTTTGGCCTCCAGGAAGTGGCGCAGGAACTCGGTCACGTCGGGCCGCACCGCGCGAGGCTCGCCCCGACGGGCGAACGCCGTGGAGAAATTGACCACCGGGCCGTACCCTCCCGGAATGAGGAGCGCCTCGAACTCGTCGTGCCTGGCATCGCTCAGTCTCCGTATCGGACGTCGCGCCAGGCGGGCCGATTCGCGCAGGACGTTGCGCGTCTCGGGAACCTCCTCGCCGCTCAGATGATCCACCGTGCGCTCCTGCGGCATGTCCGGCGCCAGCAGAATCGCCCTCTCTCCGGACGACTCGATCGCCAGCAGCGTGAAGACCGCCTCGTGCACATCGCTGCCGTCGTAATAGCCGCAGCCGCCGAGCAGGACGCCTATCGACATGGCTCCTCTCCCGCTTCCATGGAACCCAGATTATAGGCCCGCTCCGATCCCCTTTTTTCGTTGACCCGCGTCGCCGCGGGTGGTATCTTTGGTGCGCATTGTGCGTATTAGTTTCAATATAAGAAACGAGGATCGGAACGTGATGACAGCCCGACGGAACCGGCCGGAGACCCCTCTTATGCTCCTGCAACATTCAGCGCCGGCCGGTCGGAGGGCGATGCTGTTACGGCTTCCGGGGCTCGGGAATCGTCGCAAGCCCTTGTCGTAACGTCATTATCGGCAAAATAGGACTTGCGCGCCCGGGCAACCTCGACGCACAATCACGGTGCGATCTTGTCCCCTCGGCGATGGGAGGACGGCATAACGCGGTCGGCCGGGAGGCACGGGGTCGTTTTTCAAGGGTCGGCAGTCGAGCAAGGAAAGGAAAGGTCACATGGCTCAGGATCCGACGGCGCAGGGCGCGAGGAAGAGGAGCGAGCGGGGGGAAGGTATCGTGACGGGGAACCAGGCGGTGCGCCGCGCCATCGCGGTGCTCAAGGCGTTCAGTGACGATGCTCCCGAGATGGGGGTCACCGAGGTCAGCCGGAAGGTCACTCTCCACAAGAGCACCGTGTACCGCCTGCTGTCCGCCTTCGAGGGGGAAGGGCTCATCGCCAAGAGTCCCGAGAGCGGCAAGTACCGTCTCGGGCCCGAGTTGATCGTTCTGGGCGAGCAGGTGCTGCGCCACACCGATGTGCATCGGGTCGCCCTCCCCTTCCTCCGTGAACTCGCCGATCGCACCGGCGAGACCGTCGACCTGGAGGTGCTCAGCGGCAGCAACGTGGTCACCATCGAGGAGAT
>DATFVU010000018.1:0-4726 GCA_035260145.1 Candidatus Polarisedimenticolia bacterium
AGGCCCACGCCGCCGGCCGAGGGGCAGATCAACTCGTTCAGGCGCAAGGCCATGTTGCCCGGGCTCACCTCGCCGCCGCGCTCGACCAGGGAGTTGTGGGCGCAATTGCCGGCGTCGCCGATGTCATTGAGAATGATGCGAGCGCCGCGTGCCACGCCGTCCAGGTTGGCGTTGCGCGGTTGGCCGAAGACCGTGAGGCCGGGGCGGGAAGCGAACACCCCGAGCACGCTCGGATAGGCCGCGACAACCGCCGCAACCGTGTTGCCGTGGCTGCCGCCGCCATGCAGGGGCGAGTCGCAGTCGTTGCCGCCGTCACCGCTGGTGTTGATGATCGCATGGACCTTGCGGTGCGTCGGGCCAATGACCGGATGGCCGGCGTCGAAGACCGTGGTGGCGGTCTGGGAGAAGTTCGGCGTGTCGAGGCTGATCCCGTTGTCCAGAACGCCGATCAGCTGGGGCGCGACCGTGTCGGACCCGTTGTTGATCCTCTGGCCGTCACCGTTGGTGTCGATACCGCCGCCGTCAACGCCATAGTCGTCGAACGGCCTCGCCTGGTTCGTCTCCTGAGCCGCGCCGGACTGCAGCTCGGGCGAGGTCCTGGCGTTCATGTTCATGTTCTCGAAGCGTTCCTGGAGGCTGAACACCTGGTCGATCTTGGCGAGCTTGCCAATCGAGCGATAGTCGGCCCGCACCAGGAGAGCCGAGCCCTGGGGACCGGCTTCGGCAACGCTGACCACGCCCGGAGTCTTATCGATCGCCTGCCGCCCCGCGGCCTCGGTTCCCGGAACCAGGGTGATCTCGAGCAGGAAGGTGGGATCGGTCGCGCGGGCCCTCTCGATCATCGGCCTCTTGCCGACCTCGAGCCCGACCTTGTCGGCCGGGGGAACGGCCTGGAAGAAGGCGATGTCAGGGTTCTGGCGTAGACGGCCGATCTGGCCGGCCTCGACATAGATCATGTACGTCGAGTTCGAGCCGTACCCGACGATCTTCGTCATCGACGAGAGATCTTTCAGGGCCGCGTCCAGCCCCTTCGACGCAACGGCCTCGTCGCGGAGCATCGCGTAGTTGAGCCCCTGCCTGAGGGAGCCTTTCGATCCGAGGTTGGTCTTCTCATTCTCGGAGAGACGCAGGCCGGGCGGCACTTTGCCAAGGAGGGCGTCAGGATTCTTGATATCCATGTCGCCGATGTTCATCCTCAAGTGGCCTTTGGCGTTGCCCGGCACCCGGATCGCCCCGTTGTCGAAGGCCGGTCCGAAGACGGCGAACTCCGCCGGCCGATCGGTCGACGGGGGAATCCCGTTCATGGCGATCTTGGCCGCCTCGAGCGCGTCGAGCTCAGCGTCAGTCTGTGTCTTGAGCTGGGCTCGTGATGCCCACAGCAGCATCGCCGGCCCGGCCAGGATCAGGCACAGGCCCAGGATGAGGGTGATACGGGTGCACTTTGTCTTCGAAAGTGCGTTCATTCTTGTCCTCCTTGGTGGGCTGCGAAAACTACTGCGGCGGAAAAAGAGGCCATGTGCGCCCCCGGGCGAAGCCCGGAGGCCGGAAAATCGGAAGGCGTGAACCCACCGAACCCCCTGACGGGGGAAGGGCGGGTGAATGGGAGCCCCCCCACTACGAACCTCACTCAGTTGTAAACGGTCCAGCAGTCGGCAGTGCTTAAATTACGGCGAATCTGTTGATGCGCTGCCCATATACTGTGAAGGTCGGAGGCTGTCAAGGAAAAGTTGGTGACGGAAGCGAAATCGGCTGGGTTCATTGACAGGCTTCGGTTTGACGCCGTAGAATCTGCCGGAGAACGATCGCTTCTTGGTCTTTTGCCGACAGGTTGGGAGGGCTCATGAGCCTGGTGCGCACCGATACTCCTGGAAGCATGAACGAACCCTCGGGCGCCGCGACGACGGCCTCCGCACGCCCGCTGGATCGGGCCGTCGTGCGCCTGGCGCTGGTGTTTTTTTTCGCCGTCCTGACCTGGATCGGGGCGCGAATCTCCGTTCCGCTTCCCGGAACGCCCGTTCCCGCGACCGTTCAGACGCTTGCCGTGCTCCTTGCCGGCGCCTTCCTGGGGAGGCGCGCCGGGTTCGCCAGCCAGGCCCTCTATATATTGATAGGGGCGGCCGGCCTTCCTGTCTTCGCACTCCCGGGAGCAGGCCCGACCTACCTTCTCGGACCGACGGGGGGATATCTGCTCGGTTTCGTCGCCGCGGCCTGGGTGGTCGGTTCGCTCCTGGAGCGGGGCGGGAGACGCGGTGTTCCGCGCGTGGCGGCCGCCTTCTTCCTGGGGGCCGCGACCATCCATCTATGCGGTCTCGGCTGGCTTTCCGTCGTCCTGGGAGACCCGGCCGCGGCGCTGCGGGCCGGCGTTTTCCCCTTCGTTCTCTTCGACCTCGCCAAGGTCGTCATCGCGACCGGAGTCTACTCAGGCTATCTTCGATGGAAGCCCGGCATAGAGCCCTGAAGCGGGCGATCGCGGACATCGGTCCCTGTCTCGTCGCATTCTCTGGCGGCGTGGACAGCACACTCCTGCTGAAGGTGGCGCACGACGTCCTGGGGAACGGCGCCGTGGCGATCACCGCGGTGTCTCCCTCCCTGGCCGCTTCCGAGCGAAGGGAAGCCGAGTCCCTGGCGCGGCTCATCGGCGCGCCCCATCATTTCGTCGAGACGCAGGAGTTCGACGATCCGCGCTACACGCGCAATGACGAGGCGCGCTGCTTTTACTGCAAGACCGAACTGTTCCGTGTCCTCAAAGTTCTCGGAGATGAGGCGGGCGGAAGGGCGCTGGTCTACGGCGCGATTCTGGACGACCTTGGAGACGATCGTCCCGGCATGCGTGCCGCCGCGCAGGCGGGTGCGCGTGCCCCCCTCGTCGAAGCCGGTCTGACCAAACCGATGGTCCGCGATCTGTCGCGGCGACTGGGGCTGCCGAATTGGGACAAGCCGGCGATGGCCTGCCTGTCATCGCGCGTGCCGCATCTCGTCCCCGTGACGCCTGAGGCGCTGCAGAAAGTGGAGAGCGCCGAGGCGGCGCTCCGGGCGCTCGGCTATCGACAGGTGCGCGTCCGCCTGCAGGGGGACGGAGCGCGCGTCGAGCTGGATCGCGACGGATTGGATCGATCATCGCGTCCTTCCGAGGCGCAGAAAGTGATCTCGGCCGTCCTCGAGTCCGGGTTCGAGACCGCGGTGATCGACCCGCTCGGCTACCGAACGGGCGGAAGGCCCCTGGCGGCGCACCGCTGAACTCGACGGAGGGGTCCCTGGACGCGCCTCCGAGCCAAGCCACCGAGTCCTCCGACAGGAAAATTCTCCTGTCCTTCATGGAAATCGCATCCGCGACGGCGAGCGCCGATGATCTCGACACGGTTCTCGAGATCATCGCGCGCTCCCTGCGCCGGCTCTTCCCGGTGGACGGCGCCGCTCTGGGACTCCTGGAGGAGGACGGCATCGTCGTGCGCGAAGTCCTCAGACGCCGCCCGGCCTCGAGGGCCGAGCCGCAGAGGCTGCCTGCCGATGCCTCCCACCTTCTGGGCTGGGTCATTCGCAGGAATCGCGCTCTCTGGCGCAACGATGTGTCGGCGGAGATGCGCTTCGCAGAGAGCGTCCAGAGCGGACATCTGCGCAGCGACATGACGATTCCGCTCCGAGCGCGCGGCCAGGTGATGGGGGCGTTCCGGGTCGCCTGTCGAAAGCGCCACGCCTTCGACCCCGAGGACTTCGAAGTCCTCAAGCGTTGCGCCGACATGACCGCCGTCGCGGTCGAGACGCAACGCCTTCTCCTCGCCACCAAGAGGCTGGCCGAGCTCGACGGCGTGACGGGGGTGTTCAACCATCGCCACTTCCGGACCCTGCTCGACCAGGAGGTGGAGCGCGGCCGCCGACTGCAGAGGCCGGTGGCGCTGGCGATGGTCGACATCGACTATTTCAAGCGCTTCAACGACACGTATGGGCATCAGGCCGGCGACGAGGTGCTGCGACACGTGGCGCAGCTGACCGCGCGCGTCCTGCGACGATCGGACGCGGTGGCGCGCTACGGCGGGGAGGAGTTCGTCGTCCTCCTGCCGGGGGCTTCCACCGACGACGCCCTCCCCGTGGCCGAGAGCATACGCGCCGAGGTGGAGAAGAACCCTCTGACGCTTTCGGGAATGCCCCGCCCCCTGCACGTCACGGTCAGCCTGGGAGTCGCCTCCTTCCCGGCCGACGCCATCAACGGGCCGGAGCTGGTGGCGATGGCCGACCGCGGCCTGTACCAGGCGAAGGCCCGGGGCAGAAACCGCGCCTGTCACGCCCCGTCCGCCGCCCTTCCAGTCTGATCCCCGACATCACGGCAGCGGATCGGCCGGGGAGCCTTCTCCCGTTCCGCGCTCGGCCACGGCACACAGCGAGGCCAGGACGATCATCAGGGCGGCGGAAGGAAAGACGACGGGCCACCAGGCGGCATCGAGCGACGTGCGCGCTTCGGCCAGGATCGAGCCCCAGGAAGGGGTGGGTGGATCGGCGCCGAACCCGAGGAAGCTCAGGCCCGACTCGAGCACGATGGCGTTGGCCACTCCGAATGCGGCCAGCACGGAGAGGGGGGCGGCCATGAGCGGCAGCAGATGCCGCACGACGAGGCGAAGACCGCTGGCGCCGGAGGCGCGCGCCGACACCCAGATCTCTCCGCCGCGCTGTCGCAGCACCTCCCCCCTCACGTAACGGGCCATCGAGGTCCAGCGGCTGAACGCGATCCCGG
>DATFVU010000019.1:0-4619 GCA_035260145.1 Candidatus Polarisedimenticolia bacterium
ATCTTCGCCCGGGGCGACGCGCGCGACTGAAGGCCGGGTGTCCTGATTTGACGCCCCTGCCGGGCCGCGGGCCGAGGGCCGCCGCGGGTCCCGCAGGGGCGTTGTCGTCGCAGGGGGTATCGCGATGATCCTCAGAATCGAACAGGATCACAACCGCTTCAAACAGATCATCCGCGGGCGGATCAAGAAGGATCTGAAAAAGTACATCAGCAGCGGCGAGCTCATCGGCCGCCGCGGCAAGGACTTCATCTCCATCCCCCTGCCCCAGATCCGGATTCCCCAGTTCGTCTACGGACCAAAACAGACGGGCGGGGTGGGGCAGGGCGAGGGGGCCATCGGCACCGTCCTGGGCGCCGGGGAGGTCGAGGGGGGCAAGCAGGAGGCCGGCAATCAGCCGGGCGAACACCTGCTCGAGGTCGACATCTCGCTCGACGAACTGGCGGAGATGCTCGGCGAAGAGCTCGAGCTCCCCGAGATCAGGCCGAAGGGTCGCAAGAACATCCTGTCGAGCAGGGATCGCTACACCGGAATCTCACGCTACGGTCCCGAGTCGCTGCGCCACTTCAAGAGAACCTACAAGGAAACGCTCAAGCGCAGCATCTCGACCGGCACGTACCGCCCCGACAATCCGATTCTGATCCCGATCCGGGCGGACAAGCGATTCCGCTCGTGGAAGAGCGCCGTGATGCCGCAGGCCAACGCGGTCATCATCTACATGATGGACGTCTCGGGATCCATGGGTGAGGAACAGAAGGAGATCGTGCGGATCGAGTCGTTCTGGATCGATACCTGGCTCCGGCACCACTACAAGGGCGTCGAGATCCGCTACATCATCCACGACGCCGAGGCGCGGGAGGTCGATCGCGACACGTTCTATCACACCCGCGAGTCGGGAGGGACGGTGATCTCGGCCGCCTACAAGCTGTGCAGCAAGATCATCGATCTGGAGTACCCGGCCGAGGAGTGGAACATCTACTGTCTGCACTTCTCCGACGGAGACAACTGGTCGCAGGGCGACACCGAGGAGTGCGTCAACCTTCTCAAGGCTCAAGTGCTGCCCCGGGTCAACCTGTTCTGCTACGGGCAGGTGGAGAGCCCGTACGGCACGGGGCAGTTCCTGGTCGACCTCAAGGAGGCGTACGGCGCCGACGAGCGGGTGGCGCTGTCCAAGATCGAGAACAAGGACGGCATCTACCAGTCGATCAAAGATTTTCTGGGCCGGGGGCGCTAGCCATGACCAGCCTGCCGAAGAACCTGGCCGACCTTCAAGAAGAGATCGAGGCCCACGCGCGCTCGTACGGTCTGGATTTCTTCCCGGTCATCTTCGAGCTTCTGGATTATCGCGGCCTCAACCAGGTGGCTTCCTACGGCGGCTTCCCGACGCGGTACGCCCACTGGCGGTTCGGAATGGAGTACGAATACCTCTCCAAGTCCTATTCGTACGGGCTGTCCAAGATCTACGAGATGGTCATCAACAACGATCCCTGCTACGCGTACCTTCTGGAGTGCAACCAGATCGTCGACCAGAAGCTCGTCATGGCGCACGTCTACGCCCATTGCGACTTCTTCAAGAACAATCTGGCCTTCAGCAAGACCAACCGCAAGATGATGGACGTGATGGCCAACCACGCCACGCGCATCCGGCGATACATGGACGCCCACGGCGTGGAGACGGTCGAGAATTTCATCGACACCTGTCTGTCGCTGGAAAATCTCATCGACCCTCACTCGCCCTTCATCGTGCGCGAGCGGCCGAAAGCGCGAACGGAGGCGGAGGAGCCGCGGCCCCAAGTGAAGCGGATGAAGAGCAAGTCGTACATGAACGACTATGTGAATCCGCCCGAGTTCGTCGAGAAGCGCCAGAGGAAACTCGACGAGGAGGCGAAACGCAAGAAGCGCTTCCCCGAGTCGCCCCAGCGGGACGTCCTGAAGTTTCTCGTGGAGCACTCGCCGCTCGAGAACTGGCAGCGCGACGTGCTCGCGATGGTCCGCGAGGAGGCCTATTACTACGCCCCGCAGGCGCAGACGAAGATCATGAACGAGGGTTGGGCGACCTACTGGCACTCCAAGCTGATGACCGAGAAGGTGCTGACCGACGCCGAGATCATCGACTATGCCGACCACCACTCCGGCACGCTCGGAGGACGCTCCGGCCGTCTGAATCCCTACAAACTCGGGGTCGAGCTGTATCGCAACATCGAGGAGCGCTGGAACAAGGGCCGCTTCGGTAAGGATTTCGACGACTGCGAAGATCTGGTGGAGCGGGCTCGCTGGGACCGGAAGGTCGGCCGCGGGCGCGAGAAAATCTTCGAAGTGCGCAAGCACTGCACCGACGTGACGTTCATCGACAACTATCTGACGGAAGACTTCTGCCGGGAGCACAAACTCTTCATCTACGATTTCAATCCCAAGACCGGCATGTACCAGATCAGCGACCGGGACTTCGCGAAGGTGAAGCAGCGCCTGCTCTTCCAGCTCACGAATTTCGGGCAGCCCTTCATCTTCGTGGCCGACGGCAACTTCCGCAACAAGGGAGAGCTCCTGCTGCAGCACAAGTACGAGGGGGTCGAGCTCAAGCACGACTATGCGCGGGACACTCTTCGGAACATCCAACACATCTGGGGCCGCCCGGTGAACCTCGACACGGTGGCGGACGAGAAGGCCCGCCGCATCAGCTTCAACGGCGAGGAGTTCGAGGAAAAGGAAATCACGGACAAGGTGGCCTGATGGCACATTCCTCCACGAACGCACCCGCGGCGGGGCCCGGCTCCTCCGCGTCCCCCCGCAAGCCCGCGCCGCGGGAGGCCCGCCAGTCGATCTGGGCGCTTGCGGGCGGCAAGGGCGGTGTCGGACGTTCGCTCCTAGCGGCCAATCTGGGCATCCAGCTCGCCCGCGCCGGCCGGCGCGTCGTCCTGGTCGACCTCGACCTTCAGGGTAGCAATCTGCACACCTACCTGGGATACCAGCGCCTGCCGCGTGCGCTCGCCGATTTCGCCTCGGGAAGGGTGGCGCTCCTGTCCGAGCTCGCGTGCGAGACGCCGACCACGCATCTGCGCGTCATCGGCGGCCTGCAGCGCTGCGACCTGCGTGACGATCCCGTGGCCTTCGTGCGTCAGGTGGCCGAGCAGTTCTCGACCCTCTCGGCCGACCATGTCATCGTCGATTGCGGGTCCGGCCGCTGGCCCGCCACCGTCGCGACGTTTGCTGAGGCGACGGTCGGGATCCTGGTCACGACACCGGAGCCGGCCGCCATCGAGTCGGTCTACCTGTTCGCGGAGAGTTACCTGCGCTGGTGCCTGGTGCGCGCCCTCACCGGAGAGACCATGGCGGCGATCCAGGACCTCATGAAGACGACGGGCGTCGATCCCGAGCGCATCTCTTTCCGGCAGTTCATGACCCGCCTGGGGGGCATCGATTCCGCCGCCCGGGACGCGATCGCCGCGCTGATCCGGCGCACGCGCCTCGAGCTGCTGTTGAACCAGGTGCGCGGCGACGCCGACGAGGAGGCGGCCGCGTGTCTCGCCAGCGGATTCCGCAAGCTGTTCGGCATGCCCCTCGCCACCGGCGGGATCATCGAGTACGACCTGTCGATCCTGCAGGCCGTGCAGAAGCGCCGGCCTCTTTCGCAGCAGTATCCGAACGCGGCCTCCACCAAGGAGATCGCCCGCGCCTCGGCGCGGCTGCTCTCGGTGGGCGTGGCGCCGCCGCGCGACGCCGACGAGGAATGGGAAGACCTCGATGCGCTGGATCACTACCGGGTCCTGGAAGTGGTTCCCAAGGCCTCTCCGAAGGAGGTGCAATCGGCCTATCAGCTCCTGAAGAAGACCTACGACCCGGAGACCACCTGCCTCTCGCCTCTGATGGACGCGCCGGGCCTGCGCGAGCTTCAGGGCAGGATCGAGTCGGCCTACCGCACCCTGATCTTCCTGGAGAGCCGCTCCGATTACGACCGACAGCTGCTCGGGAGCGGAGCGCTGCGCGCCGATCAGGTGCGCGGGCTGCACGCGCCCGTCGCCCAGGCCGCTGCCGCCCCCGCGCCGACCTCTGGCGACGCCGCCCCCGCGGGGCAGACGCCGGGCGCGCCGGGGACGAGTCTCCAGGGCGATTCCCTGGAGCTCGCCGGCGGCCAGGCCGCTCCCTCGCCGACCCAGACGATGCCCCCCCCGTCGATCAGCGAGCCCGCGGACGACGCCGCGACGCCGCCGGCCGCTTCCTTGTCGCCGCCCTCCTCCCTGCAGCCGCCTTCCCCCGACAGCCCGGCGACCGAGTCCGCGGCGCTGCTTTCCGAATCGTCGGATTCGGTGCCGCAAGCGCAGCCCGAGCCGGATGCCGGATCCGAGCGGCGCCCGACACCGGAGAGCGGCGCCGACCTGCGGGACGAGCGGCAAAGGCTGCGCCTGGCCATCGAAACCATCGCCGAGAAGACCAAGATCCGTCGCGCTTACCTCCAGGCGATCGAGGAGGAGCGCTTCTCGGACCTGCCGGCCGCCGTTTTCGTGCGGGGATTCCTGCGCGAGTACGCCCGCTGCCTCGGTCTGCCTGGCGAAGACGTGGCGCGCCATTACATGAAGCGTTACCGCGACTGGCAGGAATCGAAGGGCCAGCCCTCCGGACCCGCC
>DATFVU010000020.1:0-5640 GCA_035260145.1 Candidatus Polarisedimenticolia bacterium
CACCGGCGAGTGCTTCATCCCCTCGACCAGGAGGTTGGTGAACGGCACCGAGAACAGGACCCCGACGATTCCCCCGAGCAGGGCCAGCACCATCGCCTCCGACAGGACGAGGAGCAGGACCTGGCCGCGCCGGAAGCCGAGCGCCCGGATGACGGCGATCTGCGTGACGCGCTCGCGGGCGCTCATGGCGACCGAGTTGGCGACGATCAGGACCACGGTGAACAGGACGATGAGGGCGATCGAGCGCACCAGCAGCTGGATGTTCCCCATCATCTCAGCGAACTGGATCATGAACTGCTGCTCGGGCATCGCCTTCACCGGCGCCTCGCTGTTCTCGAACATGCGATTGATGGCGTCGCACACGACCGAGACCTGCTCGGGGGTCTGGGTGCGCAGGAAGAAGATGCCGGTCTTGTCGCTGAAGAACGTCTTGGCGTTCTCGAGATACTTGTTGTGGAAGAAGATGTTCGATTCGTCCGGGCCGGTGTACACGCCGCGCAGCACCAGATCGATGGTCAGGCTGATGTAGGTGCCGCGCAGCTGGATGCGGTCGCCGATCTTCCAGTGGAACTTATCGATGAGCTGTTTGCCGGCGATGAACGAGTCGCGCTCCGCCTGCCAGGCCTTCATCTGGTCGTCGGGCACCTGGTAGTCGTCGTGGATGATCCCCCAGACCATCGGGTCGGTCGACAGCTGCCCGAAGAAGTTCTCCGGCTTCTCGTCCTTGTAGATGCCTCCGAACCAGACTTCGGGCGCCACCGCGACGACGCTCGGGACCTGCTCGATCCTCTGGCGATACCCCAGCGGCATGAAGTTCGCGAGCCCGGTGGCGTGCTGCACCACGATGTGCGTCGCCCCCTTGCCGGTCCCGGTGGTCCCCTGCATCGCCTCGAGCAGGGCCGTCAGGATCACGATCAGGATCAGGACCAGGACGATCGACGCCATGGTCAGAAAGGCCCGGCCCTTCTTGCGGAAGACGTTTTTCCAGACGTAACGGAAATACTTCATGGCCTGGCGGATTCCCGGCCGCGCTCGGCCGCGGCGGCGTGGGTCTCGGCGGACAGCACCCCCTTGTCCAGGTGCAGGAGCCTGTGGGCGCGGGCCGCGGCCCGCGGGTCGTGCGTCACCATGACGATCGTCTTGTGGAACTCCTTGTTCAGCCGGTTCAGAAGGTCGAGGATCTCCTCGGCGCTCTTGGCGTCGAGGTCGCCGGTCGGCTCGTCCGCCACCAGGATGAGCGGGTCGGCGACGATGGCGCGCGCGATGGCGACGCGCTGCTCCTGCCCGCCGGAGAGCTGCCTCGGGTAGTGGTCCATGCGGTCGGCCAGTCCGACGATCGAAAGCGCCGTGCGCACGTGTTCGTGGCGCTCCTTGCGCGACAGTTTCGTCAGAAGCAGCGGCAGCTCGACGTTCTCGAGCGCCGTCAGGACGGGCACCAGGTTGTAGAGCTGGAAGATGAAGCCGATGTGGTTGGCCCGCCAGCGCGCCAGATCGGATTCCTTCATGGAGGAGATGTCGCGTCCGTCGACGCTGATGCGCCCCCGGGTCGGAACGTCGATGCCCGCGCACAGATTGAGCAGCGTCGTCTTGCCGGAGCCGGAGGGGCCCATGAGCGCCACGAACTCCCCCTTGTCGATCCGGAGGTCGATGTCCTCCAGAACCGGGATCTGCAGGGAGTCCCGGCGGTACACCTTGGAGACGTGCTCGATGGAGATCAGGGGTGCCACGTGTCCTCCTACTTGCTGGCCGTCACCTTGACGCCGTTTTCCAGTTTCTCGATCGAGGCGTTCGCCACCAGCGTCTCGCCCCCGGACAGTCCCGATTCGATCTCGGCGGTGGCCTGCGTCTGCCGCCCCACCTTCACGGGGCGGAACACGGCCCGGTCCTTCTCGATCAGAAAGACGCCGGTCGTCCCGTCGCGCACCGCCAGAGCGCTCTTCGGCACCTCGATGCGCGTGCGGGCCGACTGCCCCTGAGTCGCCTCGGACGTGAAGTTCACGCGCGCCGAAAGATCCGGCAGGATGTGCTCGTCCGGGTCGAGGAACCCGACCTTGACCTTGACCGTCCCCTTCTGCCTATCGGCGGAGGGGATCACCTGGTTCAGAGTCCCCCGGTAGGCCTTCTCGGGATACGCCTCGAGAACGATCTCCGCCGGCTGCTTCGGCCCCAGGCGGGCCAGGTTCGATTCGTTCACGTCGGCGCCGACGTAGAGCGTCGCGAAGTCCACCAGCGTGACGATGGCGCCGCCGCTGCCGCTCGACGACCCCTGGCCGGGCGACCCGAACGGCGACACCGCCTCGCCGACGTGCGCCCGCTTCGCCACCACGACGCCGTCGAACGGCGCCCTCAGGACGGTGTAGTCCACCAGCGCCTTGATGTAGTCGACGCGCGCGCGCGTCGAGGCCTCGCTCGCCACGGCCGCGTCGAGTGTCGACTTCGGCGCCAGCCCCTGCTTGAACAGCGACGACTGCCGGGCCAGATCCGCGTCCGCCTGCGCCCAGTTGGCCTGCGCCTCGGCGAGCTGCGCGTCCAGATCCTGATGGTCGAGGCGGGCGATGATCTCGCCCTGCTTGACACGCGTCCCCTCGGTCACGCGCAGCTCGGTGATGCGCGAGGTGATCTTGGGCGAGATGTCGGCCTTGGTCTCCGCCTCGACGTAGCCGGAGGCCGACAGGATGGTCATCGCCTGCCCCTCGGTGATAAGCGCCGCCGTCGTCTTCTCCACCGGCAGGGAGCGCAAAGACGACGACAGGAAAACGAACGAGCCCAGGCCGATGGCGAGCGCCAGGACAGTCCCCAGAAGCAGCAGGAGGAGCGGTCGCTTCGGCTTCTCCGGCTCCCGGCTGATGCGCAGGGCCGACAGGTCGGGAGCCGGGCGGGGCGTGTCGATCGGCATCGGGGCGCTCATCTTTATCCCAGGAGATCCAGCACGTCCTGAGGATGCTTCTTGGCGTCGACCTTGGGGAAGGCGTGTCGAACCAGTCCGTCCGGGCCGATCACGTACGAGATCCGCTTCGCGGTCCCGGCCGATGGCGCATCGCAGGCGCCGTACGCCATCCCGATCTTCCTGTCTGTGTCGCACAGCAGGGGATAGGGAAAATCGAACTTCTTCGCGAACGCGGCATTCTGCTGCACGTCGTCGAAGGAGGCCCCGAGGATCACGGCATTCTTCTTTTCGAACTCGGCCGACAGGTCGCGGTACCCGCAACCTTCGATGGTTCAGCCAGGGGTGTCGGCCTTCGGGTAGAACCACAGCACGATGGTCTTCCCCTTGAAATCGGAAAGGGAGACGTCCTGCCCCCTGTGGTCTTTCACCTTGAAATCGGGCGCTTTGGATCCGACGGACAGCATCGCGTCCCTCCTCAATGTGGAGACGTTGGCAGAAGGGTCAGGTTACCATCGGCCAGCCGCGCCTCGCAAGCGTGGTCGCACCCCGCGCCCGCCCCCCCGCCGCGGACGGGCCCGCCTCAGGGGGCGAGCTGCTCCAGTCCCTTCTTCACCGTCTGCGCCAGCCCCTTTGCCGCGCCGCGCCCCCAGTAGTGCAGGAAGATCAGGCGCGGCTCCTCGTGCGTCATGTGCTGGTGGATGGCGACGATGTCGATCCCCCCCTGGCGCAGCGCCCGCAGCACGCCCTGAAGCTCCCCCTCGCGCATCGCGAAGTCGCCATCCACGACGGCGTCGCCGGGGCTGCCGGCGAAGGCGGCCCAGGTGTTCACCCCCATGTCGGCCGATGCCTGCACAGGGCCGTGCGTCACCTTGCGGCCGAACACCGCCTTGAACATGCCGTCTTTGGACGTTCCCTGCGTCCCCAGGATTCCGGCCAGGGCGGCGCCGTCCAGATCGCTTTTCGGGGGTGGGGCGTGGCCCAAGGCGGCGGGAGGCGCCGAACGCGCCTGGCGGGCCTGACGCGCCGCATCGAGGGCGGCGCGCGCGGCGCCGGCGAGATCGCGCTCGGTCCCCGTGCCGCCCACGTGCATGAAGAAGACGCGCGGCTCGTCGTAGAAGAAGTGGTTGTGCAGGGCCGTGACCTCGGCACCGTGCGCCAGGAGGGCGTCGATGGCCGGGTTCACCTCGTCCTGGAACAACACGAGATCCCCCATCATCATCGCCTTTCGGCCGCCGGCGCTCTTGAAGGCGACCCATGACGTCAGGCCCAGAAACGGCGGAAGCGTGAAGCCGTCCACCGCCACGGGGACGTCGGCCCTGGGGAAGGAGACCTTGTAGACCTGCTCGGCGTCGTTCCATGTTCCCTGGGCTCCGAGGGCGGCGTCGATATCGGCGGTGCGCACCGGGCGGGCGGGGGGCGGCGACGCGGCCAGGACGGCGACGACGGACGGCAGGGCGAGCGGGACGGAAGCGAGCAGGACGGAAAGAAGACGCAAGCGTGACCTGGTCATGGGCGACTCCTCTGAAAACGCTCCACCACCCGGTTGTACACCTCGAGCGTCTCGCCGCCCAGTCGCTCGGGGGAGAAGCGCTCCGCCACGTCGCGGCTGCCGCGCCTTCCCATGTCGCGCGCCCGCTCCGGATCGTCGAGCAGCGACAGGATGGCCGAGGCCAGCCGGCCCGGATCGCGCGGCGGCACGATGAGACCGGTCCGGCCGTCCTCGAGGATCTCGGCCGCCCCGCCGATCGAGGTGGCGACGGCGGGGACGCCGCAGGCGAGGGCCTCCTTGAGGACCGCCGAGGAGGCGTCGCAATCGATCGACGGCAGGACGGAAACGTTCAGGGACGCCGTGATCTCGGGCACGTCGTCGCGGAACCCCAGGAAGCGCACCGCGCGATCGAGACCGAGCGACGCCGCCAGGTCCTTGAGATAACTCTCGCGCGAACCGGTCCCGACCAGAAGGATCCGGGCCTCCGGCTTCGACTTCAAGATAAGCGGGGCGGCGCGCAGCAGATCGTCCTGCCCCTTGTCGGCGACCAGGCGGCCGACGACGCCAACCAGCGGCACGTCCGGGCCGACACCGAGCTCGCCTCGAACGCGCGTCCCGCTGATTCCGGGGTGGAACCGGTCGGGCCGGTAGGCGGAGTGCACCACCGACACGCGGTCGGCGGTGAGCACGCCCTTCTGGAAGAAGGGTTCGTAGCGCTCCAGGACCGAGCGGCTGACGGCGATGAGATGGTCGATTTCCCGGCCGTACAGCCAGCGGTTGAGGGCGTGGCTTCTGACGCGCTTGGTGTTGTGACGCGTGAACACGAGGGGGGCGGTACGCCCGGCGAGCCGGCGGGCCGCCACGCAGGTCCAGACGTCCTGCGAGCCGTGGGCGTCGATCAGATCGTAGCGCCGGTCACGCAGATGGCCGGCCAGGATCGCCACGTCGCGCGCCGCGTGCAGCAGGAACTTCGACTTGCGGAACTCGACCGCGTCGAACACCTCGAGCCCCGCCTCGCGCCCCCGAGCCGCCAGCATCGATCCGCGCGGCACGGCCAGGGTCACGCGATGCCCGCGCTCGGCCAGAGCGCGCGACAGCATCAAGATACGCGACGGCTGGCCGCCCCAGCCGCGGTGGAAATTGGTATGCAGGATGCTGAGGGGGGAGGCCGGGCCGGGAGCGGGCGGGCTTGTGCGGACGGTCGGGCTCGACGCTTCCGCGGCGCTCAATGCGGCTCGGCCTGTCCGGTCGCGTGCAGGACCCC
>DATFVU010000021.1:0-5511 GCA_035260145.1 Candidatus Polarisedimenticolia bacterium
TGGGCGGCGAGGGCGTGGCGGACATAGTGGGAGCCGATGAACCCGGCGCCACCGGTGATGAGGACGCGGGTCATCGGGTCAGCCGATCCGCGCCGTCAGTTTTTCGATCATTTTCTCGCGCACGAGCTGATTGGCGCGAAACAGGGACTCGAACGTGCCGGCGTCGGTCCACCATCCCTCGAGGATGTCGTGCTCCAGCGTGCCGGCTTTCAGATAAGCATTGTTGACGTCGGTGATCTCGAGCTCGCCGCGCTCCGACGGCTTAAGCGTCGCGACGATGTCGAACACCGAGCCGTCGTACATGTAGATGCCGATGACCGCGTAGTCCGACTTCGGTTTCTTCGGCTTCTCCTCGATCGACGCGATCCGGTCGTCCCGCAGCTCGGGAACGCCGAAGCGGCCGGGGTCGGGAACCTTCTTGAGGATGAGGCGCGCGCCCTTCGGCTGAGCGTCGAAGGCGCTCACCGATCGACGGATGTCCCCCTCGATGATGTTGTCGCCGAGCACCACCACGATCTTGCCGCCATCCGCGAAGTGGCGGGCGAGGGACAGGGCATCGGCGATTCCGCCTTCCCCCTCCTGATAGGCATAGGCGATGTCGTCGAGACCGAACTCGCGTCCGTTGCCCAGGAGGCGGAGGAACTCGCCGGCGTGATTGCCCCCGGTGACGATGAGGATTTCGCGAATGCCGGCGTCGACCAGGGTCATGATCGGGTAGTGGATCATCGGCCGATCGTAAATCGGCAGGAGGTGCTTGTTGGTGATCTTCGTCAGCGGGTGCAGGCGCGTCCCCAGGCCGCCCGCCAGGATGACCCCCTTCATATTCATTTCTCCTTCAGCGCCCAGTCATAGGGAACGCCGGGATCGCGGGGATCGCGCCGGTATTCGTCCGGGGCGTCGTAGCGGTACGGCTCCGTCGGCAGGTTGAGCATGATCCCCTCCTCCGTGCCGATCGCCTTGAAGCCGTGCAGGACGAGCGTCGGGATCTGAAGCAGCATCGGGTTGTGGACGCCCAGGAAGAACTCATTGACTTCGCCGCGCGTGGGCGATCCCTCCCGATCGTCGTACAGGACGACCTTGAACATCCCCTTCACGCCGATGAAGTTGTCCACCTGGATCTTGTGGTAGTGCCACCCTTTGATGACGCCCGGGTAGGCCGTGGTGATGTAAGCCTGCCCGAACTTGATGAACAGCTCGTCGTCCGAGCGCAGGGTCTCCATGAGGCGGCCGCGCTCGTCCGGGATCACCTTGAGCGGCTTGGTGCGGACGCCCTTGATCATGATAGGCCATGCCTCCGGTGCCCGGGGATTGACGGGGCTGGATTATAGCAATCACCGGTCATGGTTCGACCGACTCTTCGGCGCCGCGCGCCGGAAGCGATCCAGAAGGCGTCTTCCCCATCCTCCGACCCGGTACATCCCGGAACGCTCCGGCACCGGCGCATCGGAGCCCGGCAGGAACCGCCGCCGGAGCTTCGCGACCGAGCGCCGATCGGCCCGGCTCATCTGGCGGAAGAGGAGTCTCGACACGGCTCCGGCACCCGCGGGGGCGACGACCGAGGTCGAGAAGTCGACCAGGAACGGCTCTTCCCCCGCTCCCACGAGCACGTCGTGTCGGTGCAGATCTCCGTGCGCCACGCCGCGCGCATGGATCTCGTCGAGGAGCCGGTCGAGGCGGACGAAGAATTCAGCCTGCAGCTCGCCCGGCCGGTACGCCGCCAGGCTTCGGCCGGGCACGTACTGAAGCGCGATCGCCTGTCGATCCACCCGTGCAACGAAGCCGGCCGTCCCACGCACCCCGGCGAGGGCGGCGTAGGAGCGCTCTTCGCGGTCGAGCTGCCAGGGTCCGAGAAGGCGCCGCACCGGCCAGGGACTGGAAGAGAAGTCCTTGATCACGATGGTCGGACCGTCGGTCTCGACCAGGTCGACGGTCGCCTTGGTGAAATTGCGTCCGCCGTGAAGTCGGCGTCGTCGCAGGGAGGCGAGACGTTCGCGGCTCAGGAGCGCCTTCACTCCGCCCGTCATCCCGGCGCCGGCGTGCTCCCGGTGGAAGGCCATGTCCGATGCCCCATGAACGGCTATGGTAAGATCCACCTCCATTTCCGAGGCCGGAGAATAGCACAGGAACGCCGATGGCCGAGACGCTCGAGGCCGCCCCCAACCCGCTGACGATCCAGGTCATCCGGCAGGGGACCTGGGCGAAACCCGATATCAAGTGCGTCGCGTACGGCGGGGATCGGGCCGTCCTCAAGGATTTCAGCGACAAATCGTGGCCCGTGCGCCTCCTGGGACGCCGCCAGGTGATCCGGGAGCTGCGCGCCCTCCGCCGGCTGCACGGGATTGACGGGATCCCGAAGTGCTACGGCGAAGCCGGCGCGTGCGGCATCCTGATGGAGCCGATCGAGGGGGAGCGCATCACCCGCTGGTGCCGCCGGAAACGCCCGGAGGTCGGTCCGATGTTCGAGAGGCTCCGGGAGCTCGTCGGGCAGATCCACGCCCGCGGCGTGGCCCACATCGACCTGCGCAAGCGCGACAACATCCTGATCACCGAGGACGGCCGGCCGTGCATCATCGATTTCAATGCGTCGTTCTGCTTCGATCCCGCCGGGCCGGGGGCGCGGTTCCTGTTCCCGATCCTGCGGCGCATCGACGAGTCGGCTCTGCTGAAATGGAAGTCGCGCCTGGCGCCCGAGCTGCTGACGGAGGCCGAGTCGGCGCGCCACAGGCTGATGAGCCGGCTCCGCCGCCTCTGGATATTCAACTAGCGTGAGCGGGGGCACAGCGCGATCCATCGAGCTCTCCCTGGTCATCCCCGTCTACAACGAGCGGGACAATCTCGCCGTCCTGCATGGCGAGATCACGGACGCCCTGAAGACGGTCGGAGCCCCGTACGAAATCCTGTTCGTGGACGACGGCTCGACCGACGGCAGCGATTCGGTCCTGCGGGGCCTGCGCGACTCCGATCCGCGCGTGCGCGTCGTGACCTTCGCGAGAAACGCCGGGCAGTCGGCGGCCATGGATGCCGGATTCAAGAGCGCCCGCGGACAGGTGGTGGTCACCCTGGACGCCGATCTTCAAAACGACCCGACGGACATCCCGCGCCTGCTCCGGGCGCTCGAAGGGCTGGACGCGGTCGTCGGCGTACGACGCAACCGCCGCGACAGCCTGGTGCGGCGCGTCTCGTCGAAGATCGCCAACTACGTGCGCAACCGCCTGAGCAACGAGACGATCACCGACACGGGCTGCTCGCTCAAGGCGTTTCGGACGGAGGCCGTGCGGCGTCTGGTGCTGTACAACGGAATGCACCGCTTCCTGCCGACTCTCCTCAGGATGGAGGGGTTCCGGGTGGAGGAGGTTCCCGTCGGGCATCGTCCACGCCGCCATGGAGATTCGAAATACGGCATCGGCAATCGCCTCCTCCCGTCGTTCATGGACCTGCTCGCCGTGCGCTGGATGAAGCGGCGAAAATTGCGTTATGAGGTGAAGGATGACCTTTGAGCGGCTGCTGCACATGAACGGCTGGGTGCTGTTCGGAATCCTTGGTCAGATCCTCTTCGGCTCTCGCTTCATCGTGCAGTGGCTGGCGTCGGAGCGGCGCAAGGAGAGCACCATCCCCGTGGCGTTCTGGTACTTGAGTCTGCTCGGAGGGCTGATCCTGTTCGCCTATGCCTTCTGGTATCGCCAGGATATCGTCTTCACCATCGGTCAGTCAGCGGGGGTCTTCATCTACGTGCGCAACCTGATGCTCATCCGCCGCCCGCGCCCGGGGACGGCGGCCGCGGGAGGCGGCGCCTAGCCCGCTCAGCGAGCGGAGGGGCCCGGAGCGTAATAGCCGGCCCGCGCCTGCACCTCGAGGTCGGGATTCTTCGCCGCCAGGACGATCGCCCTCCATTTCCCGTCGCGCTCCCGGTTCGTCGATTCGTAGGCGAGGGCGTACTGGGCCTTCAGGTCGAAGGCGAGCTGTTTGTAGATTCCCGACAGCTGCCCGGCACGCTCGGGGTAGTAGGCGCGGCCCCCGCTGGTGCTCGCGAGGGTGTCCAGGACCTGCTTCAGGCTGCGCTCCATGCGCAGATCCATCTCGGTGTCGAGGTGCCGCCCCAGACCGATGGTGTAGACGGCCACCTCGGATCGATGGGCCCTCTCCAGAGCCTCCTCGAACAGGTGCAGGCTTCCGGGCTCGTTGTCGGTGAGGGCCTGGTCGCGGCCGTCGGAGAGCAGGACGATGACCCGCCGGCCCTCCTCCCTGGCCAGACGGTCGGAGGCGCGGTAGACCGCGTCGTAGAGGGCGGTCCCGCCACGCGCCTGGACGGCCTCGATCCTTTTCTTGATCGCGGCGCGATCGGCCACGGGAGCGTCCGGACCCTCGAGCTCGTCGTTGAAGGACAGGATCATCAGCCGATCCTCGGGATCGACGCTGGTGGCGAATTCCTCCGCCGCTTTGCGGGCCAGATCGATCTTGCCGCCCAGGTTCATGCTGTTGCTCGCGTCGATCAGGAGGGCGATCGTGAGCGGCACCTTGGCCGAAGTGAAATGGGTCAGCGTCTGCGGGACGCCGTTTTCCAGAAGGGTGAAGTCATCGCGGGACAGGTTGCGAACGGGGTTCCCCCGCCGATCCCGGACGGTGGCGTAGACGTTGATCAGCCGGACCTCTTCGTATTGGCCGATGTAGAACGGACGGGCGACGAGGGTCGCCTCGGCCCGCCGTCCGAGCGAGTCGATCGCCACGCAGCGCAGGGTCTTCCGGATGAAGCCGCTGCCGGCGTCCCAGGTCAGCGTGTAGGGCGGGCGCTCGAGGACGCTCAGAAGCCTGCCGTCGGCGTAGATCTCGACGCGCGCGATGCGCGCATCGGGGGAGGTCGAGGCGTCCACGGTGATGCGCGTCGGGCCCAGGATCAGACCGGGAGGCGCCGGCTCCAGGAAGCGCACCGACACGGGGCCCGTCTCGGATGGGGAGGGAGCGGAAGTCGGGCTCTCCGCGGGGGCAGCCGCCAGGCCGCCGAGCGCCGCCGCAAGGATGGCCGCGCTCAATAGGCGCGGGCGAGATACACCAGGTGCTGCGAAGCGCCGTCGCGCCGCAGGCACGTGCCGTCCTCCCGGCTTCCCCCGAGCGGGATGCAGCGGATGGTCGCCTTGGTCTCGTCCTTGATCCGCTTCTCGCATTCGGCCTTGCCGCACCAGCGGGCGCGGAAGAAGCCCCCCTTTTCGTTCAGGTCGCGCCGGAACGTCTCGTAGTCCGCTGCGTCGCGGGTGTTCTCCCGCAGAAAGGCCCGGCCCTTCTCCAGCATGTCCTTCTGGATCTCCTCGAGCAGGGTGGCGACGCGCGACGCCAGGCCCGCGCGCGGCACGCCGATCTTGCGCCGATCGAGCCTGCGGACCGCGGTGAACTGGTCCTTTTCCAGATCCCGGGGCCCGATCTCCAGGCGCAGAGGCACCCCCTTCAGCTCCCACTCGTTGAACTTCCAGCCCGGAGACGCCTCGTCGCGCAGGTCGGCCTTGACGCGGAAGGATCCCT
>DATFVU010000022.1:0-17142 GCA_035260145.1 Candidatus Polarisedimenticolia bacterium
CTCAGCCGCGATTAGATAACGCCACCCGCCTGGGCGACCCGCCGCCTCTTCCAGTCCGCCACGAACGGGTACAGCACCAGTCCGCTGACGATCCCGGCGCTGCCCCATTTGATGTAATCCACGCCGCTCGCGAACATGGAGACCACGATCAGGACGATCGGCGGCAGGATGATCCACCAGATTCCCCGCCGCCCCGCGGGGATGACGTAGCGATAGTCGCCGGCCGCACTGGCTGCGCTCTTGGCGCTCTCGTCGGAGCGGCCGCGCAGCCTCCACAGGGCGAGAAAGATCAGGATGTAGACCACCGAGAACAGCCACATCTCGACCACCGCCAGGACCTCGACCGAAAATCCGATCAGGACGGCATAGCCGAGCGCCGTGACCAGAAGAGAGATCCAGGGCGTGCCGTGGGTGCTATGCGTGCGCATCAGGAAGCGCGGTAGATAGCCGTCCTCGGCCATGGTGAACGGGATCCGCGAGTAGGCAAGAAGATTCGCGTTCGACAAAGCGATGTTGGCGATCATCCCGGCCGCCGCGATCCACAGCGCCAGCGAGCGCCCGCCGACAATCTGGCCGATGTCGGTGAACGACCCGGCCGAGAGCGCCGTCCAGTCGGGGGCGATGGCGAGGCCAATCAGAAGCGGCAGGACGTACGTCGGGACGGTGAGGACGATCGCCCAGAGGATCGCGCGCAGGTAGTTGCGGCGCGGGTTCTCCACTTCTTCGGCCGCGGTCGAGAGGGATTCATAGCCGGAGTAGTTCCACATCATGAACATCATGCCGACGCCGAGCAGGCCGAACATCCCCTTGCCCGGCGGCATGAACGGCACGATCGGATTGTGGTCCCAGTGGAACAGGCCGAGGACGCACAGCACCGCGAACGGGGACAAAAGAAAGATGTTGAATAGGAGGGTCGACCAGCCGACCACCTCGATGCCGCGCACGTTGATCCAGGTGCTCGCGGCGATGACCAGGATCGGGATCACCAGCCGCGCCGCGGGCCTCCAGGCGACCGGCAGGAACACATCGCTGTATTCGGCGACCAGCACGGCGTAGAGAGCGCCGTCGAAGAACGCCCCCAGCCACGACCACCAGCCGACCTGGAACCCCCAGTACTCGCCGAACACCTGCCGGACCCAACGGTAATAGCCCCCTTCCACCGGAAAGCGGCTGCTCAGCTCTCCCGAGGCCAGGCCGAGCGGCAGCCCGAAGAAGATCGGCATGATCAGGATCAGAAGAACCGTGAGGCCGGGGCCGCAGGTGGGGACGATGTCTTCGATGCCTGCGGGGCCGGCCGCCGACAGGCAGTAGATGACGCTGAGGAGAGGAAGGAACCGCAGGCCGCGCGCGACGCGGATCGATCCGAGCCCGGGCCCGCCGCGGGAATTCGGAGGCGGCGCTCCGGGCGGCTCGCTCGATCCCGGTGCGTTCAAGACGCGCGGCTCATGCGGCGGATTCGGCGCAGGCCTTGTCGGCGGCCTCCAGGATTCGCTTCAGCTCGCGATCGACATCGGGCGGCAGAGGGTCGGGGTCGGGCAGGGCGAGCAGGCGGTCCACCTCGGCGCGCGCCGTCTCGATCTCGTCGTGCCCCTCCTCGAAGAACTTGTCGTAGGTGCTGCGGTAGGAATACTTGGGGAAGAAGACCGCCCCGGTCTTGAGGCCTTGCAGGGTCTCCTTGAAGCCGAGGAAGTGCTGCCCCGGCCCGGCCTTCTCGATCAGATTGGCCATCAGCGTCTGGTCGTCCACCACGACTCCCTCGCGGATGCGCTTCACCATGCGGGCGACCTCCGCCTCGATGACCATCTCGGTCAGGGACATCGTGTTGTTGTCGTCCAGGATGCCGATCCCGACCAGGAGATCCGCCCCGGACAGCGCCGCCGCCATGCCGGTGTGCATCGACTCGTACGACGCCTGCACGCCGGGAATCTTGGCGTCGGAGTTCAGGCCGACGCCCAGCGCCGGCACATTGTAGAACTTCGCCATCTGTCCGAGGATCAAATTGAACAGCGGGATCTCCGGGCTGCCGCACACCGCCATCCCGGAGCGCATGTCGAGCACCTCGGGACCGAGCGGGTAGATCAGCGGGCAGCCGGGGGCGGCCAGTTGGAACAGGACGAGCCCCGAAAGGAACTCGACCACGCTCATCAGGCAGGTCCCCGGGACGGTGACCGGCGCTGTGGCCCCGGTGAGCGGCATCGGCCAGATCACGATCGGGATGCCGGCGCGAGCCAGGTCGATGCACAGTTCGGCCATCTTCGGCTCGTGCTGCAAGGGCGAGACGGTGCACGCCACGACCGAGAACGGCGGGCGACGTTTCAGCTCCTCCTTGCTTCCGGCGATGGTCTCCAGCATCTCGAGGGCGAACGGCACGTGCTCGGGCAGCTGGATCTCGTGCTGGATGTGCTTCGAGGTCATGGCGAAGGAGTGATACATCTCGTGCAGCACGCGGCTCGGTCCCGGCACGTCGAACGGCACCACCATCGGCCAGATGTAGTCCACGACGTCGATGTGATGCCCGGCCTTGGTCGAGTCGCGCAGATCCTGCACGTTCCCCTGGCGGCGCTCCCCCGTCTTGTAGTCCTGCGTGAAGGTCGCCTGGCCGTTGGTGGTGACGTACAGGTGCGCGCCGTCGGTCTTGAGGTCGTGCTTCGGGTTACGGCCGGCGAGGGTGATGACGCGCGGCGCCGAGTCGATGCACTTCTGAACCAGGTCGGGGCGCAGCCAGGCCATCCCCGTGTCGTGATCGACCCTCTGGCCGTGCTGCGCCAGCAGATCGAGGGCGCGCGCGCTCTCGTACTTGATGCCGACCTTCTCCAGAATGTCGAGAGCGCGGGTGTGCAGGAGGCGGACCTCGTCGTCGCTCAGGATTCTGACTTCGGGAACCATCGGGACCTCCTTCCCGCATCCTCGATGATGTTGACGTGGCATAAATTATCTACGCCCACGCCCCGCCGGCGCAAGACCCTTTTGTATCGCAGCGAATCGCTGAAATGCCGTAACGGCTTGAAATTGGCGCGGATCGGCTCGATTTGAAGCCGTAACAGCATGGCCCGGCCGCGCGCCGATCCGGGGCGCCGATCCGTGTGCTAGATTGTCCCATCAGCATTGAGCATGCGCCGCATTCCGGGCGCCCCGAGGGAGGTGGGACATGACGCAGGCGCGCTACGACGCCATTGTCGTCGGAGGAGGCCACAACGGACTGATCGCCGCGGGGTACCTGGCGAAGGAGCGGCTCAAGGTGCTGGTGCTCGAGCGCCGGCCGATCGTCGGCGGGGCCTGCGTCACCGAGGAGCTCATACCCGGCTATCGCGTCACCCGGACTTCATACGTCTGTAGTCTTCTTCTCCCCGAAGTGATCCGCGATTTCAAGATGAAGGAATACGGCTTCCAGACGCTCGTCCCCGAGCCGCATTCGATCTACCCATACCCCGACGGCCGCTACATGCTCTGGTCGCAGGACGAGGCGAAGACCAAGAAAGAGGTCGCCAAGTTCTCGCAGCACGACGCCGAGGCGATGTCGCGCTTCAACGCCGAGCTGCTCGAGCTGCAGCCGTTCGTCGACGAGATCCTGCGCACCACGCCTCCTATGTTCCCGCCGCGCGGCCTGCGCGAGCTTCTGGAGTTCGGCAAGCTCGGGCGGAAGCTCTTGAAGCTGGGGGACAGACGGCTGAAGCATTTCATGGAGCTGATGACCGCCTCGTGCAGCGACTATCTCAGCCGGCGCTTCGAGTGCGACCAGGTGATGGCGGCGCTGTCGATCAACGGCCTGATCGGCACCTGCGTCGGCCCGATGACTCCCGGCTCGGCGGCGATCATGCTGCACCACTCGATCGGCGCAAGCATCGAGGGGCAGCCGGGCGCCTGGGGGTACGTCAAGGGGGGGATGAGCGGCATCGCCAACGCCCTTTTGCGCTCGGTCCAGGACATGGGCGTCGAGGTGAAGACCGACGCCGAGGTGGGGCGGTTCATCGTGGAGGAGGGCGTCTGCCGCGGCGTCTATCTGTCGAACGGCGACGAGTACCGCGCCCGCATGGTCGCCAGCAACCTCGACCCGCGCCGCACGTTCCTGAAGCTGTGCGACGAGGGAACGCTGCCCGCGGACTTCACCGATTCGATCAAGAAGTTCCGCGTCCAGGGATCATCGATCAAAGTGAACTGCGCCCTGTCCGAGCTCCCGAACTGGACGTGTATCCCGGGGCAGGACCCGAGAGCACCGCATCAGCAGGCGATGTTCGAGATCGCCCCGTCGGTCGAATACCTCGAGCGAGCCTACGACGATCTCAAGTACGGCCGGCCGTCGCAGTACCCGATGATCGACGGCAACATCGCCTCCACCATGGACGACACTCTGTGCCCGAAGGGGCACCACGTCATGTCGCTGTTCGTGCAGTACGGTCCGTACAAGCTGAAGGAAGGGACGTGGGACCAGGTGCGCGAGAAGGTGGGGGATCAGATCATCGACACGCTCGCGCAGTACGCACCGAACATCAAGAAGGCGATCATCGCGCGCGAGGTCCTGAGCCCCTGGGACCTGGAGAGGATCTTCGGACTCACCGAGGGGAACATCTTCCACGGCGAGATGACGCCGGACCAGCTGTTCTTCCTGCGCCCGGCGCCGCGCTGGGCGAACTATCGCACGCCGATCCGCGGCCTCTATTTGTGCGGCTCGGGGGCGCACCCGGGCGGCGGCGTGATGGGCGCGCCGGGCAAGAACGCCGCCCGCGAGATCCTGCGCGACATGAGGCGCTGAAGGCTACGGCCGCGCGACCGGGGCGGGCTCGAAGAAGGCCGGCGAGGGGACAAGCTTCGCCGCCAGGACCCGGGCGGCGGGCGGGTCGGGCAGCGCCTCAGCGGTCCGCGCGGTCCGTCCGTCCCAGAGCAGGATCCGTCGCGGGCCCGCGCCGTCCGGATCCGCGGCCACGGCCAGAGACCCCGTGCGCGCGGGCCGGACCGCGTTGATCAGATCGGGAAGGGCGATCAGACCACCCACGCCCCGGTCGCGCTCCGGGATCAGCTTCCGGATGTTCCCGCGCTCTTCAATCAGATACGTCAGGTCGCGGATCATCGTTCGCGGCTCCGTCTCCGCCACGATCAGCGTTTCGCCGGGGGCGAGCGCCGACGCCGGCCCGCGAAGCGACTCGAAGCAGGCGCGATACGGACCGGCGAGCAGCCGGTAATCCGCGATCTCGCGCTGCACGAAGACGATGTTCGCCGCGGCGAGCAGACCCGCGGCCAGTCCGCCCAGACCGAGGATCGCCCGGCGCATGCCGGGAGAGAGACGAGGGAATCCCGGATGCGCGATCAGGCCGCACGCCAGGAGCGGGTAGCCGATCGACATCAGATAGAGGTACCGGGAGGAGACCTTCTGGAGGGGCAGGATCTCCACGGCGCAGAGGACGATCCAGAGAAGCCCGAGCAGGGCGGCCGGGGAGCGCCGACAGAGAACCAGCAGACCCGCCGCAGCCGCCGCGAACAGGGCGAAGCCCGCGACGCTGAAATCGTACCGGTCGCCGAGACCGATTGGACGCAGGACGACGAACGGAAGCTTGAGAAGAATCGCGCCCGGCCCCTCCCCCGTGGTGTCGAACCCTGGCTTGCAGGCCACGTTGAAGACAACGAAGGCGACCGCGAGCGCCGCGACCACGATCGCCGTGTTCCGGCGCGCCGGCCGGTCCCGCACGAAGGCGGGGGCAAGCAGCATCGGGAACAAGGCCGTCTCCTTCGTGAGCAGCGCGGCAGCGAACAACAGGCCCGCCCAGAGGACACGGTACCGCGCCGATCCCGCCAGGGCGAGCAGCGCAGCCAGCACGAACAGGGCCGCCAGCGAATGACCGCGCGCGGCCGGCCAGATCACCGCCTCGGAGATCCGGACCCCCGTCCCCCAGAGCAGCCCCATGGCCAGGGACGCCCAGGGGTTTCCCGCCAGCCGCGTGCACAGGAGCACGAGGAGCGCCGTGTTCACCGCGTGAACGAGAAGGGAGGTGGCGTGGAACATGGACGAAGCACCGCCGCCGGCGAGGTAGTCGACGACGAAGCTGGCGTGCAGAAGAGGATTGAAATCTCGGTAGAAGACGCGGAACAGATACCCCGGCCGCTCCAGCGCGGGCGTCATCCGGCCGAGCCATTCGTAGTCGTCGGAATAGAAGCCGGCGCCGAGGGCCCCGGCGTACACGGCGATCGTCAGCCCCCCGAGCCCCGCCGCGGCCCAAAGCGGCCAGCGGGGCCGGGGCGCCTGCAGGGGAGCGCTCTCGGTCGCGCCGGGGCTCACGCCTCCTGGATCCGCTGCGGCTCCTTCGGCACGGCCTGCTTGCAGGTCGGGCGCGAGGTGACGCGTCCGATCCAGGCGCCGATGTTCGGATATTTCGGGTCGGGCAGGAGGCCCAGGATCCTCAAGTTGCCGGTGAGGGCCGGGACGAGCGCCGCGTCGGCCAGCGAGAAGATCTCCCCTCCGAACCAGGTCCTTCCCTTCAGCTCCCCCTCCAGCCGCTTCAGGTGCTCGTGCACTCTGATGCGCGACTCCTCCAGGAGTTTGTGATCGACCTTGTCGGCCGTCTTGCGATGCAGGACGGGAGGCTTGTAGTCGAACTGCGCGTTGGTGAAATCGCGGATGGCCGGGTAGACGTACTGGTCGAAGGTGTCCTCGATCATGCGCACCCGGGCGCGCTCGTAGGGATCCTTCGGCAGCATCTGCGGCTCGGGGTGGACCTCTTCGAGATATTCGTTGATGACGGTCGACTCGTAGATCGAGCGGCCGTCCTCGAGCACCAGCACCGGCGTCTTGCGCATCGGGTTCAGCCGCGCGAACGCCGGGTCCTCGTTCTTGTTCTCGGGAGCGATCATGTCGTACATGACCTTCTTTTCGGCCAGGGCGATCCGCACTTTCCAGCCGAACGGAGATCGGTCGAAGGCGTAGAGCGTGGGCATCGAATTCCTCCTCGACATGCTATCGGTTGCGCTTCGATCGTATCACCCCGGGCTCGGCGACGGCATGTCGCGAAGTCGATCAGCCCCGGCCGATGTCGCGCAGGATCTCGTGGGCGGAGTTCCAGCCGGGGGCGCCCCAGACGCCGCCGCCGGGGTGCGTGCCGGAGCCGCACATATATAGGTTGCCGATGGGGGTGCGGTAGTCGGCGAAGCCGGGGGCCGGGCGGAAGGTGAACAGCTGGTCGGGCGTCATGGCGCCGTGGTAGATGTTCCCGCCGCTCAGGCCGAAGACCTTCTCGAGATCCTCCGGCGTGTAGACGTGGCGGGCGATGACCTGCTTCTCGAAGCCGGGGGCGTAGCGGGCGATCTCCGCCACCACGCGATCCGCGACTGTATCCTTAAGGTCCGTCCACGTTCCATCTTTCAGATGCCGCGGGCCGTACTGCACGAAGCAGGTCATGATGTGCCGCCCCGGCGGGGCGCAGGAGGGATCGAGGACCGAGTGGATGCAGGCCTCGACGGTGGGGCGCCGCGAGAAGGCGCCGCGCTTGCAGTCGTCCCAGGCCAGCTCGATGAAGTCGACCGTCGGGCAGAAGTTCAGGAGACCCCGGTGCTGCGGTCCGGCCGTCGTGCCAGGCATGGCCGTGAAGTCGGGCAGCCCCGACAGCGCAAGGTGGACCTTGAGCGACGCCCCGAGGTCCTTGAATCCCTTCATGTGTCGCACGAACTCCACCGGCAGGGAATTTTCCGGAAGCATCTCGAGGAAGGTCCGGCGCGGCGTGGCGTTGCTCACCACCACGTCGGCGGCCAGCACCTCTCCGCTCTGAAGCCGCACGCCCGAGACGCGGCCGGCGTCGTCGAGCTCGATCGATTTGACCGGCGCCTCTGTCCTGATCACAACACCGCGCTCGCGCGCCGCGGCGGCGAGGGCCTGCGTGATGCTCCCCATCCCCCCGACCACGACGCCCCACACCCCGGTCGCCCCGTCGACGCCGCCGAAGACGTCGTGCAGCAGCAGGAACGCGGTCCCGGGCTGGTGCACCCCGCCGTACGCGCCGATCACCGCCTGGGAACAGAGAAACGCCTTCAGCTCCTCCGACTCGAACCAGGAGTCGAGGACGTCGGCGATGCCGAGCGACGCCAGCTGCACCAGCATCTGCAGATCCTGCCCGGCCAGGCGGCGCGCCGCCCGGCCCACCATCAGGAGGTCCCAGAGATCGCGCGGCGAGCGGCCGTCGACCCGCGGCGGCGCCTTGAGAAGGAGCGGCTTCACGAACGCGCCGATCCTCTCCAGGGCGGCGTGGAACTCGTGGTAGGTCTCGGCGTCCCGGCGCGAGAACTTCGCGATTTCCTCCAAATCCCTATCGTCGCCGTGCAGCGTCATCGAACGTCCGTCCGGGAACGGCACGAAGAACGCCGGGTCCTGCCGGATCACCTTGTACCCGTGGCGCGGCAGATCGAAGCGCTGCACCGCCTGCGGCAGGAGGAGCGTGCTGACGTACGAGGTGGAGGAGACCTTATAGCCCGGGAACAACTCTTCCGAGACGCAGGCGCCTCCCACGATCGCCCTCGCCTCGAGCACGGTGACGCTGTGTCCCGCCTCCCCCAGAAGATTGGCGGCGACCAGGCCGTTGTGCCCGGCGCCGATCATGACGATGCGCTTCTTCCCGCCCATGGTCCGTCCTAGTCTTTCCTCGCGATCTCTTCCAGGCGCGCCCGGCACCCGGCCGGGTCGTGGACGATCAGCCAGTCCTTGCGCCCTCAGCCGACCGCCATGAAGTAGGTGAAGCGGCCATCCGTCTCTTGCCAGCCGAGCATATGGAGCTTCCTGGCGACGCACCAGCGGACCGCCTCGTCGATCGCGGCGCGCGCGTCCTGCGCCTCGATCGCGGCGCGCCTCGCGATCTCCTCCTCCGCCAGACCGTTGTCCCAACCGAGGAGCAGACGCGCGCCGTCGAGAAAGCACCCGATGACGCGCGGCCACGCGGCGCCGCCGCGCTTTCCTTCCTCCAGACTCGCAACCTCGCGCGGGGACAGGTAGTCAATCATCGGCACCGGGGGCGCGGCCGCCGGCCGCTCGTGCGTGCGGACGCTTTTGTTGACGCGTGCGCCATCTTAGAGGCGTGCCCGCGCCGAAAGCAAGCGCCGCACCCGCCGCGCGTCCACGCCCCGCACAACCGTTGCGGATCGTGGCTTTTCAAGCCGTTACGGCATCCATTCGACCGGGTGCATTGTCGTTACCGCATTAGATTGGCGATCTTAATGCGGAAAAGGGATTGACCCGCAAATCCGCGCCGTGACAAGATCTCCACATACACACGCGATCCGTTTTCGCGAAAGGATGATCCCATGAACGTGCGCCCGAAGGTCGCGATGCTGACCGAGAAAGAGGTCCGTCTCGTCCACGATGCGTCTCTCGAGATCCTCGAGAAGACCGGCGTTCTCTACGAGAACAAGACCGCGCTCGACATCATGGAGGCCAACGGCCAGAAGGTCGACCGCGATCGCGGCGTGGCCTGGGTGAAGCCGGATCTCGTCGAGCGCTGCATGAAGACGGTGCCGCGCAAGTTCGTGCTGGCGTCGCGCGACGGCAAGAACGACGCCGTGATCGACGGCGAGCAGATGCACCACATGACCGACGGTCAGGCCTCGTTCACGATCGACGAGAAGACCGGCGAGCGCCGCACCTCGACGCTGCACGACCTGGCGCTCAGCACGCTCCTGGCCGACGCGCTGACGCCGGTGAAGGTGATGTGGTCGACCGTCTTTCCGACCGACGCCTCGACCGATTTCCGGGCGCTGTTCGAGATGGCCTCCACCTTCATGTGGTCGACCAAGCACTTCCAGATGGTCGGCGGCGTGCAGGATCCGGACGACGTGCCGTATCTCCTCGCGATGGTGGACGCGGTGTACGGCGACCGGCGCAAGCAGCGCGACCGCCCGTATTTCTCGATGGTCACCTGCCCCGTCTCCCCCCTGAAGCACGACGACATGATGACCCAGGCGTGCATCGCGCTGGCGAAAGAGTGGGTGCCGATCGTCTTCTGGCCGATGCCGCTGCAGGGGGCGACGGCGCCGATCACCATGGCCGGGACGCTCCTCCAGACGAACGTGGAGTTTCTGAGCGGGCTGGTCCTGTACCAGCTGGTGCAGCCGGGCCTGCCGATGATCTACCCCGCCGGCCCCGAGACCCTGGACATGAAGACCGGCCTGGCGTCGACCGCCTCGCCGGAGGGGATCCTGCTCAACCTGCCGTTCGCCCAGATGACCGACTTCTACGGCGTGCCGTACATGGCCGGCGGCATCTGCTCGGACGCCAAGATCCCCGGCATCCAGTGCGGCTACGAGAACATGGCGACCGGGATGACGGCGGCGCTGTCGGGCTGCGACCTGCTGGTCGGCATCGGCATTCTCGAGGACGGCAACACCCTGTCGTTCCCGCAGATGGTGATCGACGAGGAGATCTGCAACGTGCTGTCGTTCGTGCGCAACGGCATGGAGCTGACGCGCGAGAAGCTGATGGTCGAGTCGATCCACCAGGTCGGGCACTCGCCCAACCATCACCTGGGTCAGCCTTACACGCGCGAATTCCTGAAGTCGGGGCAGGGGTACTGGCCGTACATCTCGTTCCGCGGCACCTACGGCGACTGGAAGCGCCGCGGTAAAGACGAAGTGGCGCTGGCGCGCGAGAGGATGCGGCTGCTGCTCGACAAGCACGAGGTCACGCCCCCGCCCGCCGAGGTCCAGAAGGAGCTGCGCCGCCTCCTCTGCGAGCGCACCGGGTTCGCGCCCAACGATCCTAAGATCGAAGGAGTCTTCCAGCACCCCTGGAAGGAGCACCCCAGCTCCTGGCGCTGACGACTCTCTTTCCCGGAGCTCCTCACAGGATGTCCGCCCAGCGCGGCGACGACGCGAACGCCGCGTGGATCAGCCCCACGTGCGAGTACGCCTGGGGGTAGTTGCCCCAGAGACGCGGGGTGGCCGCGTCGAAATCCTCCGACAAGAGGCCCAGAGGCGAGAGCGCGCTGGTCGCCCGCTCGAGCACCTCGCGCCCCTCGGCCACGCGGCCGGTGGCGACCAGCGCCTCGACGTACCAGAAGGTGCAGAGAATGAAGGCCACCGTCGGCGCCCCGAAGCCGTCGTCGTGGTGGTAGCGGAACAGCCATCCGTCCTTGGCGAGACGCTTGCCCATGGTGTCGATGCTTGAGCGCAGGCGCGGGTCGTCCTGCGGCAGGAAGTGGAGCTGCGCCACCTGGAGCAGAGACGCGTCGAGGTCGCTGCCGCCGCCGGAAGCGACGAAGCTCTGCAACCTGTCGCTCCAGGATTTCTCCAGAATGTCGCGGTGGATCGCGTCGGCCGACTTCCTGTAGTCCGCCGCGTGATCCGGCAGGTGGCGCTCGGCCACCCGGGCCATGCGGTCGGCGCCCGCCCAGCACATCAGGCTCGTGAAGGTCTGCGGCGTCCATTCCTTCCGATATTCCCAGATCCCCGCGTCCGGGGCCCCGGCCACCGCGATCGCTCTCTTGGCCAGGTGCTCCAGCAGGCCGAGCTTGTCGTGCATGTGATCCACGCGGAAGCGCGCGTCGAGCATGACCGGCGCCAGGGCGAGGATCACCTCGCCGTAGATGTCGTTCTGACGGAACGAGGCGGCGGCGTTGCCCACGCGCACCGGTTTCTCCCCCTCGAAGCCGGCCCAGTCCGGCAGGACGCGCTCCTCCAGCTCCGACGTCCCGTCGATGCGGTACAGGGGGGCCAGGTCCAGCGAGGGAGTGCGCCCCACGATATCGAGCAGGAAGCGCACGAACAGCTCGCGCTCCTCGAAGTGCCCGAGGAGCCGGAAGGCCCCCAGCACGTACGCGGCGTCGCGCAGCCAGCAGTAGCGATAGTCCCAGGTCCGGCCGCTTCCGGGAGACTCCGGGATCGACGTCGTGGTCGCCGCCACGATCGCCCCCGTGTCCTCGAAGCAATGGAGCTTCAGGACGAGGGCCGAGCGGATGACCTCTTCCTGAAACAGGGGCGGGATGTTGCAGTGCTTGGTCCAGCGCTGCCAGTAGCGCACGGTCTCCGCAAGAAACCTCTCGCACAGAGGCGCGAGCGGCTCCTCGACGGGCGGGCCCCAGGCGAGCACGAAATGGCGTCTCTCGGTCAGCGCGAACGGCGGCCCGCCGAGATAGGACAGCGGAATGTCGGTGGTCAGACGGAGCGGACCGCCGTGGCCCTCGAACTGGACGTGATTCGACCCCAGCACCGGGGTCGCCGGCCGGCGCGACCATCCCAGGCAGGGCTCGCAGGCGACGCGCACGTGCGGCGAGCCGGAGATCGGCTCGACGATGCGCACGATCTGGGTCGGCCGGAAGGAGCGGTCGTGCAGCATGAAGCGCGGTGCGAAATCGAGCACCCGCATGGCCCCGTCCGCCGACGCGAACACGGTTTCCAGGACGTTGGTGTTCTCGATGTAGCGCTGCGTCCCTTTGGCGTCATCGGCCGGGGCGATCGTGAACCGCCCGCCCCGATCCGCGTCGAGCAGGCCCGCGAACACCGGCTCGGAGTCGAAGCGGGGAAGGCAGCACCACGCCACGTCCCCCCGGCGCGACACGAGGGCCGAGAATTGGCAGTTCCCGATGAGTCCCAGATCTTCGAGGCGCACGCGCGGCGTCGTCCTTGGGGTCGACGCAAGAATTATGTCACAATCGTTCGCATGCGACAGGCGCTTGGCCCGATCCTTCTGTTGCTGCTGCTTCTGGCGCTGCTCGCCTGGGGCGCCTCGAGTCTCGTCGACGTCACCAGCCGCAGCTGGTTCGAGCAGGACGTCCGGCTGCGCGCTTCTCTCGCCCTGAGCGGCTCGCGGGAGAGTCTCGTCCAGGGCTGGTCGTCGGGCGACTCCCAGAAGGTTCGCAGCGTCCTGAACGACATCGCCCGGGACGAGAGGATTCTCGGCGCCGAGGCGTGCGAAGACCTGAAGACGATCGCCGGCACTCCCGGCTATCCGTCGGAGCTCGACTGCGCCCACATCGGCCCCCTTCTGGACCAGCCGGAAGTCGATGCGACAACGAGCGCCTGGAAGCCCTGGTCCCGCGTGCTCAACGTCGACGGCGGGCGCGTGCACGTCAGCGCGCTGCGGGTGGGCGAAGGGGAGCGGCCCCTCGGCTACGTTCTGCTCCTGCAGGATATGACGTACGCCGATCTGCGCGCCGAGACGTCCAGGCGCTTCACCCTGGTGGCGTTCGGGATGCTGGCGGTGGCCGCCGCGCTGGCCGCCGCGCTGGCGACGCGCTTTTCCTGGCGCACCTGGACCTCCGATCTGCGCCGCTTCCTGCAGGGCGAGCCCCCGTCGCGCACGTTCCAGCCGATCCTGAAAGACGTGAAGGATCTCGCGGAGCAGATGCTGGCGGAGGGGCGCGGCTCCGTCTGGAACGCCGAGCGCCTGCGCGTCAATCTGCGCCGCTATCTGCACGGCGAAAAAGTGATCATCCTCGCCAATCGCGAGCCGTACATCCACGATCGCGACGCGCGCGGCGACATCTGCGTGCGCCACCCGGCCAGCGGTCTCGTGACCGCCCTCGAGCCGGTGATGCGGGCCTTCTCCGGCGTCTGGGTCGCGCATGGCGGCGGCTCCGCCGATCGCGACGTCAGCGACGGCGAGGGACGCCTCCGGGTGCCGCCCGGCGAGGAGTCGTACACCCTGCGCAGGGTCTGGCTCTCGGCCGAGGAAGAGAAAGGGTATTACTACGGCTTCGCCAACGAAGGGCTGTGGCCTTTGTGCCACATCGCCCACACGCGCCCGATCTTCCGCGAGGAGGACTGGACGCACTACCGCAGCGTGAACCGCAAGTTTGCCGACGCGGTCTGCGCCGAGGTGGACTCCCCCGACCCGATCATCTTTGTGCAGGACTACCACTTCGCCCTGGCGCCCGCCATCATCCGCGAGCGCCTGCCGAGGGCGATGATCCTGACCTTCTGGCACGTCCCGTGGCCGAACGCCGAGCACTTCGGAATCTGCCCGTGGCACAAAGAGATCCTGAACGGCATGCTCGGCAGCAGCATCCTGGGCTTCCACATCCGGCTGCATTGCAACAACTTCCTCGACTCGGTCGACCGCTTTCTCGAGGCCCGCATCGATCGCGAGGAGCGCGCCGTCATCCACGGAGGGTGGGCGACCCTGGTCCGTCCCTATCCAATCTCGGTCGACTGGCCCAACCGCTGGCTCAAGGACACGCCCCCGGTGGAGCAGTGCCGCGCCGAGGTCCGCGCCGCGAACGGTCTCGCCCCCGACGCCCTGGTGGGACTCGGAGTCGATCGTCTCGACTACACCAAGGGGATCGAGGAGCGGCTGCTCGCCGTCGAGAGGCTTCTCGAGCGCTTCCCGCGCTTCCGCGGTCGCTTCACCTTCATGCAGATGGCGGCGCCCAGCCGATCGGCGATCGAGCGCTACCGCGTGCTGCGGCGCAGTGTGGAGGAGCTCGCGGATCGGATCAACCGAAGATTCGGCGAGGGGTCGTACCGGCCGATCATCTTGAATGTCGAGCACCACGAGCCTCCCGAGATCGTTCGGCAGTACCGGGCGGCCGATGTCTGCTGTGTCAGCAGCCTGCACGACGGGATGAACCTGGTGGCGAAGGAGTTCCTGTCGGCCCGCGACGACGAGCGGGGCGTTCTGGTCCTGAGCGGCTTCACCGGCGCGGCGCGCGAGCTGACCGAGGCGCTCATCGTCAACCCCTACGACCTCGAGGAGTGCAGTGCGGCGCTCGCGGCGGCCCTGGAGATGCCCGCGTCGGAACAGCAACAGCGCATGCGCGCCATGCGCCTCTACGTCTCCGAGTTCAACGTCTACCGGTGGGCCGGGCAGATGCTGGTCGACGCCGCGCGCCTCCGCCAGCGGCACCAGATCTCGGATCGTCTGTCGGAGCCGGTGCGGCCGCGGGAGCCCGTCGTCCAGTGAGAGACCTGATGGCTCGCGGCCAGCGCGGCGTGCTGCGAGAGCTCGCCCGGTCGCGCTCCCTTCTCGTCTTCGATTTCGACGGGACGCTGGCGCCGATCGTGCGGGTGCCGGGGCGGGCGCGCATGCGCCCGTCGACGCGGGCCCTCCTGCGCGAGGCAGCGCTGCTCTATCCGTGCGCCGTCGTCACCGGCCGCGCCCTCGGCGATCTGCAGACCCGCGTCGCGGGGCTGCCCCTGTGGGCGATGCTCGGGAACCACGGCGCGGAGAACGGCGAGCGCCGGCGCGGGCAGCGAGAGGCGCTCCGGGCGGTGCGCGCCTGGCGACGGACCCTGCATGAGCGCCTGGCCTCGACCGACGGCGTCTGGATCGAGGACAAGCGATTCTCGCTGACCATTCACTTCCGGGGGGCCGCGAGCCGCTCGATGGGGACGGTCCTGCGGGCCGTGCAATCCCTTCGGGGCGCCCGTCTGGTGGGAGGCCACTACGGCATCAACGTCCTGCCGATCGATGCGCCGCACAAGGGGACGGCGGTCCGGGCGCTCAGCCGGCGCGCCCGCAGCGAGTCGACCCTCTACGTGGGGGACGATTGCTCCGACGAGCTGGTGTTCGCGAGTCGCGAGACGCCCGACCTGGTGGCGGTCCGGGTCAAACGGAGCCTTACGTCGCGGGCCGCCTACTATCTTCGCGACCAGAAGGAGATCGACGATCTTCTGTCGGCGCTCGTTGCCCTGCGCCGGGCCGAGCAGGCCGCTCCTCGCCGCAGCTCCGCGAGCTGAACGATGGTGGCGCGCCCTGTGCTAGCCGGGCCGTCTGAGACCTCGCGCCGGGGTCCTACCGCGCGGCGTATGTGCGGTGGGCGGAGCGAGGCGAAGCGAGGGGAGCGTCGCGCAGCGACGCGGACCCGTGCCCTGCGGGCGCAGGGACCGGCGACGCAAACAGGGGCGGTAGGTCAGCTCCGGGAGGCGCTGACCCGGGCGATCGCGTCCTCCAGGATGTCCATCCCCTGCTCGAACAGCGACCGTTCGATGTTGAGCGGAGGCTGGAGGCGGACGAACCACGAGATGCTGTCGTGGATGTAGTAGAGGCCGTTATTCAGGCAGTGCAGGTTGACCTGGGCGGCCGCCTCGTAGTTCTTGTCGCGTGATTTCTGATCCTTGATGAACTCCGCGGCGAGCCACAGCCCCTTGCCGCGGACCTCTCCGATGATCGGGTACTTCTCCTTCATACCCTGCAGGCGCTTCAGGCCGTAGTCGCCGAGCGCGGTGGCGTGCTCGAGCAGGCGATCCCGCTGCACGATCTCGAGCGCCTTCATTCCGGCGGCGCAGGCGGCCGGATGGCCGGCGTAGGTCCCCGCCACGAACGCCTCCGCCCGATCGAAGATCTCGTGGCGTCCGGCGACGGCGGCGATCGGCATCGACCCTCCCGACAGACCCTTGCCGATGACGATCAGATCGGGCTCGACGTTCCAGTGCTCGAAGGCCCACATCCGGCCGCACCGGCCGAAGCCGCTCTGCACCTCGTCGATGCAGTAGTACCAGCCGTGGCGATCGCACAGGTCGCGCAGGCCGGGCAGGAAGTCGTCAGGCGGAACCCAGACGCCGGCCTCCCCCACGACCGGCTCCACCAGCACTCCCGCGATCCGGGACGCCGGCACCTCGTACTGCAGGAGAACGTCCTCGATGTACTCGAGGGTCGCGCGGCCCGGGCCGCCGCCGCTCTTCGATTTCAGCGGGGTGCGGAAGGCATAGGGATAGGGGGCGTACACGAACCCGTTCACCAGGGGGGCGACGTCCTCGCGCACGTTTGCTTCGAGAGGCCCCGCGGCCATGGCGCCGTACGACAGGCCGTGATACTGACCGTAGAACGAGATCACGAACGGCCTGCCTGAGGCGCGCCGCATGATGCGCAGCGCCGCCTCGACCGCCTCCGTCCCGGTGGTCAGGAACAGCACCCGATCGATGCGCTCCGGGCAGACGGCTATGAGCTTCTCCGCCAGGTCCAGCCGCTGCGCGGTGTTCCCTGCGCTGGTCCAGCAGGTCACTCCGAGCTGCCGGAGCATCGCCGAGACCGCCTCCACGACCTCCGGGTGGCAGTTGCCGACGTTGTTCGTTCCCCAGCCCGAGCCGAAATCGATGAACCGATTGCCGTCGACGTCCTCGATGAGCGAGCCCTGCGCCCGCACCGCCATGAACATGCGGTCCTCGGGAGACCCGTAGGCGCCGGTCGCCATCAGCCCCATCTCTTTCTGGATCAGTCGTTTGGATTCGGGTCCGGGGAGA